>CAYRWK010000001.1:0-42417 GCA_964427965.1 uncultured Candidatus Saccharibacteria bacterium
TTATCTAGGAACGGTGATTACAGGCAGATATACTATAATGGTATGCCTATTAGATCTATTTCGCTGTCTCCTTCGCAGGAGCATGTAGGTTTTCTTTATTTGCCTAATTCTCAGTCCACCGAAGAACTTTCATTAACAGTAATGGAAAGAAAGACTGGTATTGCTAAAGAGATATTTCATACACATTTTGCTTCCTGGGATGTGAGAGGTGACTTACATTGGTTAGGGGAGGATCGCCTTTTCTTTTTAAGGCATTGCGGTACTTCTTGCCGTGGAATTACTTTATTGAGTGTTAAGACAGGTGAGACATCTACTGCAGTTTTAACGTACCCTTCTTTTCCAAATCAAAAAGCTGCAACTAGTTTTAAAGATTGGTCAGGAAAAGAGTATCCTATAGAGGGTTTGGTGTCTAATATAGATTCTCGGATAATAGATAGCCAATCTTATATAGTTTTCGATATAGTAGACGAAAAAGGAAATCCAATGAATGATTTTCTTTTAAGTTACTGACTAACTAACCCGTAGTTTCAGTTTACGATATAAGAGAATATCGTCATACCAGCTAAACAAGTCACTCGAATATTTCTGCGCTAAAAGGGTTTTTTATAAATGGTCGACTATAGCAGACGATGTTTGCAACTATTTTATCACTTCCAAGGAACTAGTTTATATACCCGATTATGCTTAAGGGCGGAGATTATCCGCCCTCAATACAGTTACTTATGAAAGTAGCCGGGCGTTCTATTGTTTATTCACTGCGTTAACACTTAGGTAGTGGAAATTATCCAATACAGTATCTGTTTTTGGTAGAATTCCTCCTACTATCGCATTTATCCCAAAGAAATTATCTAGAAGATCTCCCTCTTTTGTGAATAACTTTTCTTTAATCATCATTTCAGCTTCCGTACTACCTATGTAAACAGGGTGATACGTCTTTCCGCCTATTACAACCGGGTTAAAAGCGTTATCGGAAATGGAGTTTTTTAACTTTTCAGGTACGCTTGCATCCACAAGATAAAAGAACTTCGCGCTTCCATCTGCAGCTTTGGCAGATGCAACAGATCCTACAGCTTTAAGTGTTTTATAGGTGTTGGCATTAACTATGTGCATTTTGTCCAAGGAAGTTCCTGTAGGTGCTAGTATCCCTGCTATCTTCATTTTATCTACGCCGAAGAAATTGGCTAAGGAGTCTCCTGGTTTACTAAAAAGATTTTCCTTTTTCATCATCATTGCCTCGTCATACCCAACAAGCATCGAATTATCTTCCAATAAGTTTGTACCTTCCTCTACTTTAAGATCTTTGATTTTATCCATGTCCAAATTAACAAAAACCTTTGGATCACCGTTGGCAAAGTTAACTTTTAAAGTTCCGGCGGCGATAGTACTATTGATTGTTTTAACAACTGTATCTGAAACAGCGGGCTTGCTCATTGTGCTTTCTGCGGTTGCCATAGAAGAACTAAACTTTGCAAATTCAAAGAACAGAAAACTAAACAGGGCTATCATTACAATAGGAGCTAACGTAGATACCCAATTCTTCTTACCTGGTTTATATCCGCGTAAAGTTAATGAATTTGTGACTACTGATATAGAACTTAAAGCCATAGCAAGTCCTGCTAATTCCGGTCTTAATACTAAACCAACACCTGCAAAAACTCTTGCTGCAACTGGAATTCCAATAACATTGTAGAACAGAGCAAAGAACATGTTTTGCTTAATTTTTCCAACAGTTTCTTTAGAAAGATCTATAGCATTAACAACATCTCTTAAATCGTTTCTTATTATTACTATTCCACCAGCTTCCATTGCTACATCGGTTCCGGAACCCATGGCGATACCTAAATTGGCTTGTGCAAGTGCCGGGGCATCATTAATGCCATCACCTACCATTGCTACTTTTTTACCTGAATCTTGTAACTTTTTGACTTCGTTAGCCTTATCTTCCGGTAAAACTTCTGCTAGAACATTAGTAATACCTACCTGTAAGGCAATTGCTCTAGCGGTTCGTTCGTTATCACCCGTAATCATATAAACTTCTATTCCAAGCTTTTTAAGGCGATCGACGGCTTCTTTAGAGGTTTCCTTTACTGTATCTGCAACGGCAATGGTTCCTAAAATAGCTTCTTTAGTAGCGAGAATCATTGCAGTTTTACCTTGCTCTTCCAATCTGGAAAGTTTTCGATCTATTTTATCTATGGAAAGATGCAATACATCTTGGATAAGTTTTCTGTTTCCAAAGTAATAAACAGAATCGCCAAGCGTACCTTCAACACCATGTCCCGGAATTGCTTTGAACGCAGAAACCTCACTTAAAGCAATTTGCTCATCTTGAGCATAAGTATATATTGCTTCGGCTAAGGGATGCTCGGATTGTTTTTCAAGACTTGCAGCAACTTGTAATACCTCATCCTCATCTAGTAAACCAAAACTAAGTGTGTCGGTTACTTCAGGTTTTCCTTTAGTAATAGTTCCAGTTTTATCGAAAACAATTGCATTGATTTTAACGGCAGCTTCTAAAGGTTCCCCTCCTTTAACAAGAATTCCATTTTCAGCACCTTTACCAGTTCCAACCATAATAGATGTGGGTGTAGCTAAACCAAGTGCGCATGGGCATGCGATAACAATAACCGATGTAAATGCCATAAGAGCAAATGACAGTGGAGCGTTAAGTAAGAAGAACCACGTGATAAATGTAATCGCAGCCAATACTAATACTGTTGGTACAAATATAGCTGATATTCTGTCCGCGACAGCTTGAATCGGGGCTTTAGATCCTTGTGCAGTTTCAACAAGTCGAATAATTTGGGATAAAGTTGTTTCGGATCCAACACGTGTGGCTTTAAATTCAAAGCTCCCAGTTTTGTTTATAGTTCCTCCTACAACGGTATCACCTTCGTGCTTTTCACATGGTAAACTTTCACCTGTGATCATAGATTCATCAACGGCTGAGGAACCTCTTATAATTTCTCCATCAACAGGAACCTTTTCACCGGGTCTAACAACTACTACATCTCCATTTACAACTTGATCAACAGGAATATCCTGTGTGTTGCCGTTTCTAACAACTCGAGCTGTTTTTGCCTGTAAACCCATAAGTTTTTTAATAGCATCAGATGTTCTACCTTTAGCTTTTGCTTCTAACCATTTACCTAAAACAACAAATGTAATTAAGAAAGCTGCAGTTTCAAAGTAAAGCTCAGGTATTTTTACCCCACCAATCCCAATAATGGATTTTGTCGCAATGTAATAAGTAATGAAGTTAATTACACTATAAAAGAAGGCAACCGATGTTCCGATGGCAATTAAACTATCCATGTTAAAGGTTCTCATTCTAAGTGCTGCCCACATTCCTTTATAGAAACCCCTACCTATTATGAATTGAACTGGAATAGTAAGTACTAAAGAAATTATTCCGACATAAGGAAGTAATAGTGCGCGACCAGGGAAACTTGCAAAGAAATCAAAGAGCATGAAGTAAAGCATTGGAACACTAAGTACCAAACTAACTAGGAACTTGTTAAACATACCTTTGATTTGATCCTGCTGTTTGGTTTTATCCTCTTCTGATTGTATAGCCTTTGTTAACGAGGCTTTGTATCCGGCTCTTTCTACAGCTTTAATCAATGTATCTTTCTCCGCAATGGATTCGTCAACAAGTACACTTGCCTTTTCAGCTGCAAAATTTACATTGGCTTCTTTAACTCCATTTACTTTTCTAATTGATTTTTCAATAATTGCAGCACAAGAGGAACAGTGCATGCCTTCAATATCAAGGGATACCCTGTTTATACCTTTGGGTTGAGTTGCTAGAGATGCAGCATTAGTGGGAGTGCTTGTTGCCTGTAAAGGACTTGTGTCCATTTTTTTATACTCTACGGGTTTTGGACTTTCTATATGATTATTAAACACACCTGAAAGATTAAGTGCTTTCAAGTCTCTTTCTGAACCCTCAAGCTCGATTCTTTGTTCCAAAACAATTTTTACAGATCCGCCATTATCACTATTAGGGATTTGCATTTCCTTTAATTCGTTAGCAACCGCTTTATAGCCTGCTTTTTCCACTGCCATTAAGAGATCATTTACGCTAGTAGTATCCGTTTCAAGGAGTACAGTACCTTCACCCAACTTGGCATCCACTTTTATATCACTAACACCTCTCACATCACCCAATTCATCTTTAATTAGTGTTTCACATGATGTGCAGTGCATCCCTTCAATTTTGAGTTTAACTAATTTTTGCATATCAGATCTCCATAAAGGCAGTAACTTTATACTCTGTGTCTTTTAAGACTTCTTCAATTTCTGATCGGAGTATTATGCGATTAGCTTGGATCTGTGCTACTTGTTGTGGTAGATCAACATTTACAGAAGTAACACCTTCCAACTTTCCGATTCTTTTCTCTGAAATTTTCTTACACGCTTCGCAATGTAAACCTTGTAGTTGTATTTTGTAGTTCATATAAATTCCTCCAATTAATTAACTGTTATTGTTCCTCTTGGAACTCCCATCGCGCAAGTGATTTTATAAGTACCTGTTTGAGTTGGGGTAAAATTAAATACTGCTGTTTGACCTTGTTGGAAAGGATAATAATCTTGAGCTAATCCAGGTAAAGCAACACTTCCCATGCACCCTGCGCCATTGTCATTGGCAAGGATCTCAAACCGTACAGGAACATTGGCTTTAACAGTAAAGTTATTTGGTTGTATATCATTTGCAACTGAATAGGTAGCTTTAATCAGCTGAATCTGAGTGTTCGTATTGTCGGTAGAAGGTACATTTTGGGCTGGTACATTAGCGGATGGTTTAATGTTTTTTGCACCACCTCCACATCCACAACCACCTCCAGAACCGCCACAGCTTCCTCCTGCACTTGGTGCAGGATTATTTGCAACAGGAGCTGCTGCGTAGGTATTACCTTTAGTATTTGTATTAGAGTTGGACCCGACAGCCGATCCGTCAACTACATTAAATGAGCCTGTATACATTCCCATGCTACACGAGAATCTAATATTACCAGCGTCTGAAGGAGTGAATTCAATTACATTTTCACCTAAGCTTAAATATTTTCTTATACCAAGTTGTGAAGAAAATATACTTGCAGCACAGGTATTAGCATCGGTTGAAGTTATCACCCATTTAACAGGAACACCCTTTTTGATAGTAAAAGATCTGGGAGAGTATCCGTTATAATTTTGGGTCATCTTAACAATCTGTACTCCGTTTTCTAATGTTACATTTGGATCAGCGACTGTATTATTTGAATTGGCTGAAACACTGCTTAATGCTCCAAAATCAGGAAGACGGATACCTGTAAGATTTAACCCGTTTGAAATATTAAATAATGAAAGTGCAATAACCATTAATCCAACAAATTTAAAGAACGGTTTAGCAAAAGCGCCTTTAATTAGAGAAGTTAAACCTCCTACGCCAAGTAATCCCGGTGCTGTTCCAAGAGCAAAAACTCCCATAGTCAAAGCACCTGTAACTGGACTGCCACTGGATATAGCGAATAACTGCATAGCTTGTGTGAATCCGCATGGTAAAAAGAATGTCATTCCGCCAAGTAAGAACGATCCACGGTTGCTGTATTCATTTTGTTTCTGGGTATCTATTCCTACAAGTTTATATAATCCTTTTGGAAGTGTGAATTTAACTCTTTCTAACCTTGGGAAAATACCGACAGTTTGTAAACCAAGTAGCAACATTACTCCACCAACAGCTATTGTTAGCAAACCGATTGATGACGGACCTAATTGTAAAAATGAACCGAAGTATCCGATTAATGCACCAAATACAGTGAAGAAAAAGATTCTACCTAAGTTAAATATGACATGTGGTTTGAATTTTTGTAGTGATGTGGCATTAGGGTGTTTTTCTGAAAATCTTGCTGAAACTCCCAAAACTAATCCGCCAACTAATGCCATACATGTTGAAAGACCTGCTGTAAGACCAACTAGTAACACTACGGGAAGACTTGCCAAATTGTTTGAGGATCCAAAAGCAATGTTAAAGAAACCCAATCCTTTTGCGACAAAATAGATTATAGCTAAGGCAATTCCTGCTTTTATTAAGTCGTCATAATCTCTCGGGTTTTTTGAAATCCAGCTTTTGTTATCTTTTCCTAAACTGTATCCACAGTCACATACGGCGGTTTCAATGTGTGCATCGGGTAGTTCACCCTCGTAGTATATTTCCGCGATACCCCTTTTCTCGCTTACATTAACTTTATTTACACCGTCAATTTTTAGAAGTTCTTCTTCTATTAATATTTCGCAGGAACGGCAATGCATTCCCTTTATAGGTACTACCTTTTTCTTCTGTCCACCTATATTGGCAGAAGTGTTATTTGTTTCATTAAATTTATTAGTTTTGGACATGTAGATAATGATACCTAGCTACCTATGAGAAACTTATGAAGATAGTTTATTGACTCTAGGAACGAAAAAGGCCGGATTTTATTCCGACCTTTTTTTATCTGTAACAAGCCTAAAAGTATTACTGTTTTAACATCGCGTCGATTGCCTGTTTGATAGTGTCAAATGGAACAGCTCCCGGGATCTCTACAGTTTTACCTGTCTTTGTATCCAGTAAAAAGTTACCTGGTGTTCCATTTACGCCAGAGTTAACTCCTGACTGTTCCTGAGCATCTACTTTATCCGCCATTTCCCCAGAATCAAGACAAGTGGTAAACGCTGTCTTATCTAGACCAATTTGTGAAGCTAGATCCGGAAGCGTAGTTAAATCAAGCCCATTGTTTGAAGGCGTTACTTCAAATATTTTGTCAGTCATTTTCCAGAATCCAGCATTACCGCCTAGTTTAGCTGCGCATTCGGTAGCCTCCGCCTCTTTTTTAGCTTGTGAGTGTAGCTGTGTCAAAGGAAACTGTCTATAAACCCATACAACCTGATCTTTATAAGTATCTACTACTTGTTGTGCTGTAGGGTGAAATCTTTTACAAAAAGGACACTCTAAGTCCGAATACTCTATAAGAGCGATACGCGCGTTTTTATTTCCTCTTATATGATCTGTGGTACTTACAGGATCAACTTTTACATCCTTTGCTACTGCAGGCGCAGCACTTGGGTTATTTGAAGGTGACGGATTGCTTGGTGGATTAGCAGCAACAACAGCTTTCTGTCCAAGCGTGTTACCTTGACCGTTCCCGATACCAAGTTGTTTTTCGTAAATGCTTACTTTAGAAGTAAGAACACCTAAATAAAATGAACCTGCTACTAAACCAATTACAACCGCAAAAGGGACGTACTTGTTTAAAATATTCCAACTTTCTACTTTTTCTTCATTCATATTAAAATCCTCCTAAAATTAATATTGACAGATCAGTTATGAGATTTTTATGAAGATTAACCACAACACTCCTTAAGTTTTTCCATCAATGACTTTGATTGCGAGTTGGTATGGGAATTATTTACTGGCGTCATGGATAATATGCCCACATATATTAGCGGTACGATTAGCAGCAGACCAATTATTTCTGATACAAATCCATAAGTTAAAACTGTAAAAGTACCATATAGAATAGTTCCAAACTTTAGTATTGGTTGAGCTATTTTGATATTGTTGATCATGGAAAATTCGTCTGAAAGATTGGCAATTCCAACTGCGCTTTGTGCTATTAACACGGAGATTATATACTTATTCACATCATATAATCCAAAGTATTTCAGGATTAGTAATGTTAGCCAGGTAAAACTCACACTGTAGCACACCACGCAAACCCGACGCCCAATTATTTTTGAAAACGGTATACCAACTTTATAAAAAATAATAAAGTAACCGAGCATTAATAAAAGCGTTAATAATATTTGGGCAATCATTACAAATACATCCTTATCCAAAAATAAACACTTATAGCTATGGCAACCATTAAGATTCCCGTAATAAGGTGCAACTTTCGTGAATTTCTATGTTCCATGTCCTCTACTTTTTCTAACAAATTCCTATTGGTTGCTATAAAAACTACGATTATTAGTGGCAAAACGAACACAATGTTATAAAGCATTAAATAAATTATAAATTTTATAGATGCAGTTGCAGCCAGAGTTGAAATTATCACTGTGTATATACCTCCGGTGCATGGAAACGCGCACATACCTACAAGGGCACCTACAATAAAAGCTGAGGGTATACTGGCTTTTTCCATAAATGATTGGATAGCTCCTTTCGTAAAGTCCGGTATTTTTAGGTGAATGGGAAGCTTAGGAAAAAAGTAATCTTTAATATTGATTAATCCTAAGAAAAGCAAAAGCACTGTCGCAATCTTTGCTACAAAGAATGGTTCTGAAGATAAGGAAATCGCTCGTAACAAACCTAAACCAATCAAGAAGTAGACTAGAAATACTCCTATTATGTAGCTGAAACCCATTAATATAATTGTTCGTTTGCCCTTTTTTATTGAGTAAAGAAAAGTTAACAAAAGCAATAAAACTGCGATAGCGCATGGGTGTAAGCTGTTACTAACTGCTCCTACAATTACAGGGATTAAAATATTGTTTGATTGCGAATTTTGCAATACGCGGGGCTCTTTATTTTTTATGTAGGCCAATATATCGTCAGATGTGGTTAGTTTGTCAGTAGAATATCCTGAAATGTATATTTGGTAGTCAGTAGCATCTGAGTGCATTTTGGGTTGAAATAAAACAATTAAATTGTGTTTAGGCAGCTCTTTGTAATTCTTAAGTAGTGTTTCAACCACTTTTTGAGGAACATGCCCTTCAATTACCAAGTTTTGTTTTAGGAAAAAAGTTAAGCTGTCTTGGACACTATATGGTATTTGGTATTTCTTATTTAAAGTGTTGAGTTCTTTTCTATATGATGGCTTATTGATGTAATCTTTAAGCACAGGATTAATATCGTATTTTGATAACAACGGTGTAATTTCTTTTATATACGTTACACAATCGGTGCACGCATCATTAAAAAACACGGCAACAGATTCCTGTGCGTACGCGTTATTGCTAAGTGATAGAGACAAAAATGCAATTGTAATAAACGTAAATAGTAGCTTCTTCATAGGATACTTCCTTTCATTTCCACCTTATATTCATTTTCTGTTGGTTTAGAAGTTAATATGTAGATTTCATGATAAACACTATCACCGCGCTTGTGCATGCCAGATGGGTCAAACTGGATTCTTATATCTTTAGATTCATTAGGACTAAGAGAAAATCCTCCAGTTGGTTCTAAAACCGTAGTACAACCACACGAAGTATACACACGAGGAATTTCCACTACCGAGTTACCGGAATTTTTGACAGTAACAGTGAAGATAGGCTTGTCAGTAAGGTTAATACTTTTAAGATCAATTTCTTTCGGTAATTCTAGAGGTAAAGATGTTTTTGAGCGATAAAGTATTAGGCCGAAGGCAAGTACCATCACTCCTACAAAAAGAAATAAGTATAACTTCTTGTTTTTCATTTTGTAACCTCAGCCTCAAATGAAACTTGGATTAACGAATTACTTTTCATATTGGTACCCAGCATTATATTTCTTTTAATGTAGCCAATTCCCTGAGGACCGTGTGCATTAGGATCAAAAGTTGCTTTTATTTTTACAGTTTCTCCGGGTTTTAAATTCTTACCTACTGTAAAATCTTGTGCACCTGCCATACCTTTCATAGTATATAAACCACTGACAGAACCATCCGCGTATAGTAGTTGTGCCTTAGTACAGCCACACGATGTATATAGTTCCTTTAATAAGATATCCTCGTTTCCCGTGTTTGTTACCTCATAAAAGGCGTTAACAAGACCGTCCTTTTGGGATATAGTTCCAAAGTTGAAACTAGTCTGGTCTATCTTAACGGTGGAATTTGATAAAAACCCGTTATCGTTTACCGTTGTCGCACTAATTTTTTGAGAACTACTTTGAGTCACAAGTATTACTCCTAAAATTACGATAGTAGGAAGTACTACAAGAAACAAAACGGGTTTAATTGTATTAAAAAAATCTTTCATAATTACTCCTTTTTAAACTCCACATCCACCACTACCTTTTGCAGGTTGAGGAATGGATTTAATTTGAGATCTGGTTTGTCTATAACCAGAAGCGCTGGAATATTTGGCACTTAACACTTCGGCAGGATCTACTTTATCTATGGAGGTTCCGTTTTCTGAAAAATATACTGCTAAATCTTGGTAGGTTTGTGGAAACCAGATACTGTTAACTTGCAATGCTACCTTATAAGCTTCTTCTTGGGAGACTCCATTTTGTGCCATTAGTTCCAATAACCCAAGCATTGCTATTCCATGATTGCAGTCAGGAAAATGCGTGGAATTATTGCAACATGGTCTAAAAATGTTTTTAGACATATCCTCAACCATCTTTTGTTGTTCAGCATCTAAAACTACATAATTAGACTTGCTAAAATAATTCATCGCATTACCTTTAGAAAGTGTCCAACCACCGGTACTAGCATAGTTTCCAGCTTGCGTTGGATCTTGCATGATTTCGCCTTTATCCAATACTGCATTTTTGTTTGCTAAACCAAATGCCCATAATAAATTCAAAATCAATCTTGAATTATTCTCAGTCATTGTTATGTTTTCAACATTTCCATCAATTAATGCTTTGTCCTCATCAGATAATGATCCCATCACAGAATCAAATTTAGTTTTGTCTATTACTCCGTCAGCTACTATTCTTTTACCAAAATCACCCCAAGAGATTGGTAGTACAACTTTTGTTACTGGTTGGACGGTAATCACCTTGTTCGGTATGGTATTAATAGAAGATGCAGTAAGCTTATTAGTACCGGCTACATTAGATTGCCTTTTAGGTGTAATCCTTATTCCAATAGAGAAAAAGTAATTGAATAGAAACAAAAATATGATTACAGCGCTCAATAAAAGCCACTTATACGTTTTCATACTGTTATTATGGATTATGAGTATTAAAGAACTTATGAAGACAGATTGAGTGTAATAGTGAAGGTAGTACCTACTCCTTTTTTGCTCTCAACTTTAATCGAACCATCATGCGCCTTTATTATTGAATCTGTTATAGCTAATCCCAAACCGTGGCCAGCAATATTCTTGTTCTGTTCGGTACGGTAAAATCTGTTAAATATATCTTCCTGTTGTGCCGGGTCTATTCCAATACCCGTATCGTTAACACTTATAATCGCTTGGTTGCCTTTCTTATGGAGTTCTATGTTAATAGTTCCCTTTTCAGGTGTGAATTTAACTGCATTATCAACAATATTGTAAACTGCTTGATATAGCTTTTCTTCTTTTCCAAGAACAAATATATTATCGTCAACGTACGCTTCTATTTTCAAACTTTTAGGCGAGGCCATATACTGCGAAACGTTCTTAATTTCAGTCAGTAATTGGGATAAATTTATTTTTTTAAATGTTTTAGGCAAGTCGGTACTTTGTGACCAAGCAAAATCCATTAGACTTATCATATTGGTAGATAATTTATCAATTTGACTTAGAGTTTGTTTGATTGATTGTTGGTACTCTTCATTACTTCGCTCTTTGGATAAAGTAACTTCAGAATTACTTTTCATTACAGACAACGGCGTTTTAATTTCGTGAGCCATTTCACCTAAAAACTGGCGTTCAAGATTAAAGGCTTTACCTAATCTATCTAGTAAAGAATTAAAGTTTGTAACTAATATTTCAGTCTCTTCAGAACTTATAGGCAGGTTAATACGTCTTGATAAATTTTCAGATGTTATTTTATTAATATCTTTACCTAGTTTGGTAATTGGATCAGTGGCAGATTTTGCTAAAAGATATCCTACTAGAATTGCGGGAGCAATGATGAAGAATAAAACGAGGATTCCTATATTTCTTAACTGTCCTAATGTTTTTTCATAAACATCTATTGGGTGCCCCATTACAACTGCTCCCAACGCGGTATCAGTATTTTTTATTGGATATGCTATTACCCTCATTGTGAAATCACCTATTTTCCTTTGTGTATACATAGGGGCATTACTTTCGACGGCTTGCTTCGATAAACTTTGAAAATTAGAGGCATTACCATCAGTGTTAAAACCTTGAATATCAACAATTTCAACGAATATCCCAGGAACTTCTTTTTGACTCAAACTCAATATATCTTTAGTTTGTGTATCGTGTGTGCTGTTAGTGTTCAAAGCAACACTGTATGCTATTTGAGAAGCGTGTATTGACAATGATCTGCCTGTTTCGAAGGTAAGATAACGCTGGGTCAAAAGATAAAAACTAGCAAACAAAACAATGGCAATGACAAATATAATCAACGCGTACCATAATGTTAACTGTTTTCTTATACTTAGTTTTTTAAGCTGTAGTTTAATCATTCTTTAGTAGAAAGTTTAAAACCGACCCCATAAACGGTTTGTATTAATTTTACTTTTCCAGGCAAATCAATTTTTTTTCGCAGGGTGCCTATAAGTACATCAACAATATTGCTGTTTCCCGTGTAGCTTGTATCCCAGACATGATCCAAAATCATTGTCCTTGTGACTACACCGTCCTTATTCTTTGCCATTAATTCCAGAATGGAAAATTCTTTTGGTGTTAGTTCTATTTTCTCTGAACCTCTTGTAACCTCGTGTTTGAATAAATCTACTTTTAAATCATCAATTTCTAAAACAGGGAGTTCTATTTGATCTTTTCTTTTTAATAAAGCTTTTACGCGTACAAATAACTCAATTACGCTGAAGGGTTTTGTTAAATAGTCATCTGCACCGGTATTAAAACCTTCCACCTTGTCTTCTATTTGTGATTTTGCTGTAAGCATTAAAACAGGGACATTAATGCCTTTCTCCCTAAGATTTTTACAAATTGTAATCCCATCCATTTTGGGTAACATCAAATCCAGTATTATTAGGTCGTAAGGCTCCGTTTCAGCCATAAAACTACCCTCTTCCCCATCCAAAGCTACGTCTACAGCGTAACCTTGTTCAGTAAGCCCCTTTTTAAGATTTTCAGCGAGATCCTTTTCGTCTTCCACAATAAGTAAACGCATGCATGTATTTTATCGCATAAATACTATTAATTGGAAAGCTTGTGAAAATTCACAAGATCTTCATAAGTTTTTTTGTATTATATATGTCGTGGAACCAGATATTTCTAAAGCCCAAACAATATTCAAAATTCTTTGTAACAAACACAGAATAGAAGTAATACAACGACTAGCTAAGAAAGATAGTTATGTAGGAGAACTCGCGGAGTGTATTAAAGTAAAATCCTCAAAAGTTTCTAAGCAAATATCCTATCTTAAGAAACTTGGTTATGTATCTGGGCACAAATCAGGACTAAAAACATACTATCATTTGGAAAGTAAAAGTTTGCCGGGTTTAATTAAATACGTTGAAAACAGCACGCTTTTCCACAATAGATTTTCATGAGTTTCTAATAACCATAAATCTATAATGAGTCCATGACAAACAAAATAAATAAGACTTTATTAATATGCATTGCTGTAGCCGTATTAGGTTTAGTTATGGTTTTTGTATTCAAAGCGTCACCATTATTTACCTTGGCCATACTACTTTGTCCTTTAATGCATGTGTTCATGATGTCTGGTGGGGAGCATAAACACTAAATCATAGAGTTGTGCGGTATCATTAATCCAAGGAGATTATTTATGAATAAAATGAATCACGAGGATATGGAGCATAACCATCACAATATGCAAGATATGCCGGGTATGGAACACTCAGACCAACAAGATATGAGTAAGATGAAACCAAACGATTCTATGGATCACAGTGTCCATAAGATGAGCTCAATGAGTCACGAGGACCATGAAAAAGCCATGACTGACCCAAACATGGCAGCTTTTATGGAAAAAGACATGAGGAATAGATTCCTTTGGTCATTACTCCTGACAATACCTGCATTAATGTACTCACCTGTTTTTACAAATATTTTTAAAATCAATTTACCCACACCCATTCCTCAAAACTGGATATTATTTATTCTTACTACACCTGTTGTATTTAAATTTGGGTCAATATTTCCTGTCGGTGCCTATAAAGCGCTGAAAAATAAAACATTAAATATGATGGTTCTGATAGCTGTTGGTGTGCTGGCAGCTTACCTGTTTAGCGTATACATCACGCTGTTTATTGGTGGAGAAACTTTCTTTGAAGCGGCTGCGATGCTTGTTACTTTCGTGCTTTTCGGACATTGGATGGAAATGAAATCTCGAAGAGGTACCTCGGAAGCATTACGAGCACTATTTGATTTAGTCCCACCTCAAGCACGTGTAATGCGAGACGGTAAGGAAGTAATGATTTCCACAGCCGAAGTTGTAGTCGGCGATACTCTGATTCTAAAGCCGGGAGATAAAGTTCCTGTTGATGGCGAAGTTCTTAGTGGAGAATCTTCTGTAGACGAATCCCTTGTCACTGGGGAGTCAATTCCAGTTTCTAAAAAAATCGGTGATAGAGTTATTGGCGGTTCCATAAATCAATCTGGATCATTAACTTTTAAAACAACTAAAGTGGGAAGTGACACAGCTCTCGCTCAGATTGTAAAGTTAGTAGAAGTAGCTCAAAACTCTAAAGCACCTGGACAAAGAATTGCAGATAAAGCCGCACAGTACTTGGTAATATTAGCTGTAGGAGCTGGAATAATTACATTTGTATATTGGTACTTTATTAGCGGACAAACACTATTATTAGCCTTAACATTCGCAGTTTCTGCAATAGTTATTGCCTGTCCAGATGCGTTAGGTTTAGCAACCCCTACGGCTGTAGCAGTAGGCACAGGAATTGGCGCCAAACACAATATTCTTATTAAAAACGCATCTACTCTTGAACAAACATCAAAAATTCAAGCTGTGGTTATGGACAAGACAGGTACACTTACAGAAGGTAAACCTGTTGTTACTGATGTTAAAGCTGCAAACGGTTTCGACGAAAATGAAGTATTAAGACTAACTAGTGCTGTTGAAGCAAAATCAGGGCATCCTTTAAGTAAAGCTGTCTTGGAAGAAATTCGTAAAAGAAACATTTTGATACCAGAAAGTATAAAGGACTTTAAAAATCTATCGGGACTTGGTGTTGAAGCCATTGTTGAAGATAAGCAGGTATTAGTTGGTACAGAAAGACTTATGAAAGAACGCAATGTCGATATTGTCCCAATTCAACAGGATATCAATAATCTATTAGATCAAGGTAAAACTCTAATGATCGTGTCTGTTGAAGGAAAAGTCGCAGGTGTAATAGCAGTTGCGGATGTAATAAAACCAACTGCTAAAAGAACCATACAGTTAATGAAAGAGCTCGGATTAGAAGTAGCAATGATCACAGGCGATAACAAGAAAACAGCCGAATCCATTGCAAAGGATATAGGGATAACAAGAGTATTTTCTGAAGTATTGCCAGAAGACAAAGCGAAATATGTTAAGCAACTTCAAAGCGAAGGAAAGTTTGTTGCAATGGTTGGAGACGGCGTGAATGATGCGCCTGCATTGGCTCAGGCTGATATAGGGATTGCGATCGGTGCTGGAACCGATGTAGCAATAGAAACTGCTGATATTGTCTTAATGAAATCAGATCCTGGAGACATTTTAAATGCAATTAAGTTAAGTAAAGCCACTGTTCGTAAAATGAAACAAAATCTTGTATGGGCGAGCGTGTACAACGTGTTAGCAATACCTGTAGCGGCTGGGGCTTTATACACTACCTATGGTATTACTTTAAGACCTGAGTTTTCAGCACTTTTAATGTCAGCATCTTCTATCATTGTTGCGACAAACGCGGTATTACTTAAGAGATCAGAATCAAGTTTAACTAATAATTAAATTCAGAAAGGAATTTATATGCTAAAGACTAAAATATTATTCGCAGCACTATTAATCGGTGGTGTGCTTTTTATAACTAAACCTACAGTCTTTGCTCAGGGAATGATGGGTGGATTTAATAACGGTGCTTCTGTATCCGAAGCAACAGTGGCCTCTACAGCTAAAGATGAGGCAGATGGAAAAGTCGTTTACGACAGATTAATGTCAAAGCAAGTGACTTGTGCAAATCTAACCGACGATGAATTTGACGTACTTGGAGATTACTTTATGGGATTACGCTTAGGAGACACTGCATCTCATGCGTATATGAATAACATGATGAGTCGTATGATGGGCGAAGATGGTGAAAAACAAATGCATATTGCCTTAGGTAAAAGGTTAAGTGGTTGTGATAATTCAACACCATTTCCTGCCAAAGGTGCTAATTTTCTACCTATGATGGGTTTAGGTGGAATGATGGGAAGCAGTAACAACTTTTTTAATGGAGGTAATTCTATGATGGGGTATAACGGAGGGAACTGGTTCGGTCTAGGTTCAATATTTTACGTGGTGTTATGGGTATTAATCATCTTTGGGATATTCTTTGCCCTTAAGCGATTGTTAGCAAGTAAAGATACTAAACATGAAACTAAATCTGCGAAGGATATACTTGCTGAGAGATACGCAAAAGGAGAAATTGATAAAAAGGAATTTGAAGAGAAAAAGAAAGATCTAGCATAGCCTAGTTGCCTTTCTGTTTCCCATAAATTCTGTTTATTCAATAAAACAATCCTGTGTAATTACATTGTAATGATACCCTAAAGAATTAGTAAACTAACTATGAATAGATATAGTTGGTAGTTTCTTATGTTTATATTGATGATTTATCGGTTTCAAGATACTTTTTATTTCTAACGAAGGTCATAAATGCGTTTGTTCCATAGAATTGGGTTAACCATACCGAATCGAATAATCCTGGAACGTTCGCAAAGCCGTATAAAAAAACATTATCGTATTTTCCTAGTTTCCACCTTATTAAAGGTAACAAATCTTGGTGTTTTGCTAAAAGTTCCTTTCCGGAGATTACAAAATGTCTTAATACGTGACTATCTGGGAGAGTTTTACCCGATTCTATATATAACAACCCTTTAACTATTTTATCCAATATGCAGTGAATACGTTTCCAATCTTCTTCAGGCATTTTTATTGCAGTGCGTTGACCTAAAAATATATTACTAGGACTTAGTAAATCAACTTCCTGCATTTTGTTAAACATATACTCAGCTAGTTTTTTATCGTAGCTAATAGATCTTCGAATCTTCGTTTCAAATAAAGTGTTTGCTGTGATGGATTTATCCATTGCAAACGCAACCATATGATCTCTGAAGAAAGGCTCATCTTTTGAAAATTCCTGATTACATTTTTCGCAACAGGGAACTGTTTTAAGCTGTAACCCCTTTATGTTTGGAAACAAACCTTGTGGAGGCACGTGATCTTTTGTTGTCGCTACGCTTCCACAATACACACATGTTTTCACAACTCTTATAGTCATTTCAGTACCCTATAATCCTTTCTGGATGTAATATGAGAAAATTATTTTTGCTATGTCTGTTTTCTAAATCGTCTTCAATTTTATGTATATCTAAAATAGTGGTTTCTTTAAATGTCCAAAAGTTATGCATATATACATAATTTTCATGGAAGTTCCTTTGAGGGTGGACAACATTCTCTTCAAACGCTATATCATATGTTTTTGATAATAACAGAGTAAGTTTTTCGTATATTCTTTCGTTTAATCCATCAAACTTTGAATGATCCTCTAACTTACCATGAAAAAGAACGTTTCTTAAACCGACACCGGGCTCGTATAAATTTTTGTATAAATCTTCTCCTAAAATAGCTCTCAGTGCCTTATGGTTTATTTTGAATATAGTTTTATTTTTAGTTTTTATTGTATTTTCTCCAGCAAAACCTTCAACCGCCATAATTAACATTGTTAACCGTGTGTAATACGTTGTGGCATTGGTAGACTCGCCAAGGTAAAAGAAACCTTTGTTACTTAACGAGTCACTAAGTTTACATACTTGTTGTATTTCCTCATCATCAAACATAAGACCCACGTGCCCTGTTGTTTTGCAGAAGTATATATAAATCAAATTGTCTGTATTATTGTCTTCTTTAAATATAAAGTAACTATTAGCAAATAGACGAAACGCACATTGCGATACGGCCGAAAACTTTTCTATGTGTGGTGACAATGTTCTAAAAAATATTCTTTTTGCATCTAACATATTTGACGCTTCAATGCTTTTAGTAGCAACCCAAGCATCACAATCCCAATCTTGTTGGTCATACCTACAAAAATTAAAACCATCCAAAGAGAAAGGTTTTACTAATCTTGAGACTGATGCAATTTTTGTACTTATTAAATACTTGTTCATAACATTACTTTCTATGACATTATACTGCTTAATTCGTTGTTCTGGTGGCCTTTTTAAACTATAATAAGAATATGCCGGGAGCCAAAGAAAACACAAAACAAGCGATAGCAAAAACTAAGGATAAGCCGTTGTTATCAGCGACACCATCCGATTTTGCAAAGAACATGATGAAGACCTTGCGGGTTGCTAAATGTGACCCTAAAATATTGTTAGAAAAAATTGACACTACTATGGAGGCGTATCATCAGGCAAAAAATGAGGAAGAGAAGAAAACTACACTTTTAGCTTTTAGCCAAAGTACTAACGATGCTCTTTATATATACGGTTTGGATAATCACTATCCCGTAGCTGAAACTGTTACTTCAAAATTACAACCTCTTGTTATTCAAATGACTAATGATCTGATCGCTGAATATAGCTGTAAAACAACTAGCGAAAAAGCATTAGCGGAATTAATTGCCGGAGCTTATGGGAGGTATCTATCCTATTCCAACACACTCACAGGGTCTTTTAATGTGGAATACCTTAGTAGTGAAAAGAATGGTTACTTTACCCTATTAGGTAAAGAGGCAGATAGAGCGTACAGGCAATTTATAACAGCATTAACAACTTTGAAACAACTAAAATTTCCGACTCCTCAAATTAACGTAAGAACTAATACTGCTTTTGTTGCAGGTAATCAACAAATAAATTCTACAAAAGAGGAATTTTCAAATAAGGGTGCTTTATGATGGCCACGTTGGTAGATCAATGCCAAAAGGTTTCTATAAATTCCTTTGTATCAACGGTTTTACCAAAATTAAAGCGACAGTTACTTGAAACACAAATATCAGTTGATGGCTTTAATCTTGAATTATGCACAACGGAAACGTCTCTTGGGGGGACAAGGTTTTGGTTCAAATGTCCTTTGTGCAATCTTAGGAAAGGTGTTTTATATCAGCACCCAACAAGTGGTTTGTTAGGCTGCCGAACTTGCCTAGCGTTGGATTACAGAAGTAGAAGATATAGTAAAATGATTGAAAATAGCATTTAATACAGTTTAGTATTACCACTGCCCCACAAGTATAAATATTTGAAGTAATGAATTAAGTGATGCTTAAATTAACCGAAAAAGGTGAACCTACAATTGGATATGTTATCGAGTTATCTAAAAAGGATCCTAGTGATCTAACTAAAGCTGAAAAACGATTATTAGATAGCTTTAGTCGAGATTATTTCAAAAGTGTTATAGAACCTCTTCAGCTAAACTACAAGCAGATTATTTTTCCCGCAATAGAAAATTTAGAACAATTTAGAAGCAGTTATCTGAATAGTATTATCGACACGCAGAAATACATTCAATCTTTTAATAATTCGGTGTTTGAGCAGCTTCTTCCATTAACAAGATTAAGTAAAGACATTAGCAGTGCATTCAATATTTCAGCAAATATTGCAAAAGAATTACAGTCAGCCTTATCCATTCAGAGTAATGTTATTAACTCTCTTTCAAATACAATTATTAAAATACCTGAATTTGGTAAAGTCATTAGTACCCAACTTGATATCTATTCTTCCCTGCGGCTTACCTTTAACAGACTTGACTATACAGATAGCATTTTGGGTTCATCACGACTTATGGGGGAAATTCAAAATATAACTCAAGTTGGACTTATTAAGGCGGAATTTTCAAGTAATTTAGAAATAAAGGTTCAAAGTTTAGAGAACAAGCTTGATATTATTAGTGAGGAAAACAAGAAAAAATTGGATGAGATTTATGGCATCGTAAAAGATATTAATAAACCTCGAGATTTGTTTGTTATTGATGAAGCAAGGTACAGTAAGGATATTTTTGGGCTCGTACTAAGGGATATTCAGATTCCAATTCCACATGGTTCAGACCAGGAGATAATAAGTAAGGGCATGTTTAAGAATACTAAAAATGTTTGTAAAGAATGGGATTTAGATGAAATAGTAGAGGATATATTTCATGAACACTACGATCCCGCTGACTATAAAAAGTGGATTGCAAGAATAACCACGTCTGTTAGGCACTTAAATGAAACTATAGCAATAAACACCTCACCCTATAAGGATTGTCTAATATTTTCTAGAAAAACTTTATATTTGAATAAAGAATTACTTCATAAATAAGTCCAATTTTGGCGCCATTTGGCGCCGATACTTTTTTGTACACTTTCATCAGTAAGTAGGTGATGAAAAGTGTAATTACCCGTTTGTAATCCTCTTTTACATTACCTCCCTAAAAAAACTATGCAAAAAGAAATGACTGTGTCAGAAGTTCAAATAAAAATAATTAAACCTAGCGATGGGTTAATAGGTTTTGCGAGTTTGGTAGTGAATGAACAACTTTACGTAAGCTCGATTGGAATCTATACGCTCTTAGATGGTAGTGGCTACAGACTCACATATCCTACTAAGAAAGTTGGGGATGTTGATTTACATATTTTTCACCCCATAACCAGGCAATTAAGCGATCTTATTGAGGGAGCAATTTTAGAGAAATTAAGTTTGTTATTTGGAGATTCGTATGTTGCCTAAAGAAGCTGTAACAGAATTTGCAGAGTTATATCTGAAAAACTTTGGCATCCAACTTACACAAGAGGAAGCAGTTGAAAAAGCAACAAGAGTTTTTAACTTTTTTAAAACGATAATCAGGCCAGTTGAGGAAAGTACCAAATTAGCTGATGAAATCCCCGGCCAGGAATCTGAAGCAGAAAGGAAAAATATAACCTATGGCGATAAAAAGAAAAGTAAAAAAAGCTGAGGGTATTAAACCAATACCGGCGGACATTTATCCGGCAAAGCTTGTTTCAATTGCTGAAGGTGATGGTGACTACGGTAAGTACTTCAAACTTGAATTTGAAGTTACCGACGGAACTTACTCTGGTGAAAAGAGAACCATCATAGCCAGCGATAAGTTATCAAGAGGGCAAAAGGGAGGCTCAAAGCTTCTTGGGATCTTGGAAACTTTAACAGGCAAGCAGTTAGACTTTGACCAAGAAATAGATATCGAAAGTTATCTTGGTTCAAAATGCAGGATATTGGTTGATGAAGCCGAAACCAAGGGTGACATCCAAGTTCAAAACGTCGGTAAAGTGATGCCACCCAAAGAATAGTAGTTTAGTAAGTTAATGGGGAGGGTTTGGAGGAACTCTCCCCTCCATTAAGGAAACTATATGCAACAAGATTATAACAAATTAAATAAACAACCGTCTGAGTTTTTAGACGAATGGAAAATTGAATACGATGACAAAGGTAAAGAGCTTTTGCTAACCTGTTTGTTCTCTGACTGTGACAGTGAGGGAAATACCAAACACTTGTACATGGACGCAGACACGGGGCAATTTTGGTGCCACAAATGCCATAAGAAAGGCAACCTTGTGACTGTTGCTGAACATTTGGGGTTAAATCCTTCAGAGCTTTTTGAAAAGCCCCAAACTAAAACAGTAAAACTGAAAAGTGGCAGAAAGGTTGAACTCAAAGAAGAGCCCAAATCTGAAGAACTATTACAAAAAGTTACTATCTATCACGGTAATCTTTCTACGGAAAAACGTGAATATCTAAACAAAAGGGGTATAACAAATGACACTATTGAAAGCCGACTAATCGGCGAGGAAGAAATATACGGTGTCAAAAGAATTACCCTGCCTGTTTTGGATAAAAATGGAAACGTAATAAGTATAAAAGCTAGAGTTGTTCCGGAGTTGGAAGAAACTACTGACGCTAAATATGTCTATTTTCCAACCGGTGCAAAGGCATCGCTTTATGGTATAGATCTTTTAGAAAAAAGTACTGTTGATTTTGCAATTATTTCTGAAGGTGAGTTTGATTCGCTAATTCTTACACAGTGGGGTTTCACTTCTGTTTCCTCTACCGGTGGCGCCGGAACATTTTCAACCGAATGGGTTTCATATTTTGATAAGTTCCAAAAGATATATTTTTGCTACGACAACGATAAAGCTGGGAAAGAAGGTGCTGTAGAACATGCTAAGAAGTTTAGGAATAAGAAAGTATTTATAGTAGATATACCGCAAATCGAAGGTGTAAAAGATGTAACTGAATTTGCAACGGTTGCAGGAAAAACAAAAGAAGATTTTGAACTGCTTTTGAAAAACGCTAAAGAATATAATCCGTATAGTCCTGAGTTTTTAAATCTTGAGTTTGGCGAGCCAATAAAAGAGTTTATTCCCTCGCAGTTTTTTGATAATGACACTGCATTTTTTACTATCCCTCTAAACATTAAAAATAATGAGGAAAGTCCGTTCCGGGTTATTACATCAAACAAAGAACTTTATACACTAGAGGAAATTAAGGACAAGTTTAATTACAAAATAGTTAGAAACCCTGATTTTATGCAGCGTTGGAGTTCTGATGGAGTAAGAACCTATCTTTCGGGTAAAAATGCGACTAACTATGGTGTGGTGTTGCAGGAACTTGTTTCTTTTCTAAAACAGTATGTCGATCTATCAAATGAGAACTGGTATTTGGTTATAGCTCTGTGGCTTTGGGGAACGTACTTTTACCGTATCTTTAATAGTTATCCCTATTTCAACGTAAACGGTCTGATGGGTTGTGGTAAGTCAAAACTGTTGGAAGTTGGTTCATTTCTTGCCTTTAACGGTGAGTTCTTGGTTACCTCAACTCCTGCTTTTGTAATTGATTGTATAAATGATAACTGTTCAACGCTTTTTTTAGATGAAGTCGAAAACCTTAAGAATGCCGCAAACCCCGATACGCAAACAATGGTCCAAATGCTCAACTCTGGGTATAAAAAAGGACCTAAAAAGGGTAAGAAAGACCCAAGCGGTAAAGGAAAGGGTTGGAACTCAATAAAGCTGGACCCTTACAGTCCAAAAATGATTGCCGGTATAAAAAATATCAGTGACACGCTAATTTCCCGATCAATAAATATGACAATGGTATTGAGTAATAACAACGACATTAAAAACAAGGAATTAACTGAGACCGATACCAGGTTGGGCAGTTTCAGAGATACGTTTTATTACTCTGCAATGGAACTTCATGCCGATATTAAGGATATTTACAACCAACTAACCGAAACGGAAGTATTTGGGAGAAATTGGGAAGTTTGGAGACCCCTATTTTGCATAGCATTAGCAATGGATAGCCAAAACCTTGAAAGTGCACCTATCAACTACAACAAAGTACGAACCTTTGCATTGGAAATAATAAGAAACCAATCAGGAATAAACGCTGAAAATCAAAGCACAATCCAAATGCTTGTGGCTTTTAGAGAAATGATGGTTCGAGACCAACGGCTTAACAACTTTTATACAATGTCACAGCTTAAAGCATTTTTACTGGATAACCATGCAGACTATTTTGATTGGCTTGGAGAGTTCAAGGAAAGTGGCATAAGCCGATACATTGGCGATGAGCTACGAAAGACGGGAATTGTGACAGAAGCAGCAAAGGCAGTGAAAATTGACGGTAAGACCCAACGAGGTTTCATTTTAGATAGAAGTCTAATAGAAAGACGCCTTAAGGCTTACGGTATTGAATTTGGAGTAACCGCGTAACCATATGAAGCAGAGTTATTGTAATAACAGACAGAACAGTTGGTTACGAAGCAGGTTACGATACACCTATACCCTACGTAACCTGTATCGTAACCAGAGGTATTGCTTGTTATCACATTATAAACCAGTCGTAAGGTTACAAAGTTACAGGAGTTTTAATGTCCGTAATAGACCTAATAGAAAAAGTTAATAAATCACAAATCGGGAATCATAGCACCCAAACGATTCAGGAAGTTATAAAAGGAGTTGACCCCGAAAACTCCGAGAACCAAGAAATCCAAGATACTACACCATTTGAGCCCGTTGACCTATCTAAACTAAGTTCAAAGGAGTTGTTGGCTTTAAATAAGCAGCTTACATCGTGGTTGGAAACGCATGAGTGCCAAACAGGGACTGATAACAAATTAGATATTAACGACAGACCTTATAATTACGAGCTGTACCTCAAGAAGTTGCGTTTATACGAAGAAACCTGCGTTGAATACTTCTCAAGACCCCTTGGTGAGGAGTTGGTAGGTGTTTTATAACTATGTATAATTTAAGTGGGTATATATGCAAAGATTTAAAAATGGCCGAATTGGTCCTATATCTTTGCGGATATATACCCAACCAGTTCGGCCATTCTTATGGAAATAAATAGAAACCTTACAGGCTTAAAAGCCATTGAATATAACCGCAAAAGCTCGGAAGACGAGGAGCGCCAAATCGCCTCTCTTGAAGATCAACACGCCGAAAATCAAAAGGTGATTGAGAGACATCAACTCAAAGTTGCGAAATGTGACATTATTGAAGAATCCAAATCAGCCAAGAAACCAGGTAGACCCAAGTTTAATAAAATGGCTGAAGATATAGCCAACGGCAAATATCAGGTCATCTCATGTTGGCAAGCAAACCGTTTGGCAAGAAATTCGCGTGATGCGGGGGAAATTATTGGTTTGCTCTCAGATAAAAAGCTCATTGCAATTGTTACTCCCGGAAAAGTTTACTATAACGGAGGTGAAGATAAGCTTCTTTTATATATTGAGTTTGGCATGAGTGAGAAATACAGCGACGATTTATCTGCCAATGTAATTCGAGGTATGACTTCAAAAGTTGGTAGGGGTTGGTGGCCGGGTAGACCAAAAGTAGGTTATGTAAACATTAAGTATGAAGGTGAGGAACCTGTTCAGATTGTAGATGAGCAGAGGTTTCCGCTACTCCGCAGAGCAATAGATTTGTTTTTAGACGGCAATCATACAGCTCCAAGGGTTTTAGAAATATTAAATGACGAGTGGGGTTTTAAAATGCGAAAAACAAAAAGAGCTGGTGGTGGAAAAATGAGCAAAGGTAAGTTTTACAGTTTTCTATCCGACCCTTTTTATTATGGAAAAATGATTTGGGGTAAAGAAATCGGAGATGTGCATAAAAATCTGAAACGGCTTATGAGCGAAGATGAGTTTTGGAAAATACAGGCGCTTCTTGGTAAACGCGGACAAGCAAGACCAAGTATACATACCAAACTGCCCTTCAGAGGTCTTATTAAGTGCGGTGAGTGTCAAAGTACATGGATTCCCTATGTTAGACCAAGGCAAATGGTTGATGGTAGCTTGAAACTGTACGAATACATTAGGTGCAATCACGATGGCATAAATAAGAAATGCACACAGAAGCAGGTAACAATAAAGGAAATTGAGAAACAGGTTTTGGAGTTGTTGGACCAAATAACAATCTCGGAGGATTTTTGTAATTGGGCAATTGATTGGATTAAAAAGCAACATCAGAACGAATCAAGTGAACAACTGCAAATACTCAAAAATCTTGAAAACTCTTTGGAACAAATCCAAGGTAGAAAAAACAAACTCGTAGAAATGTATATGGACAGCCTTTTAGACGGTCAAGCAGATTACAAGAAACGCAAAGCGGACTTGGAAAAAGAGGAACAAGATATACAGAAGGAACTAAACGCTCTAAAAGCCCGAACAAACAATTGGATGGATTTGGCAATAAAAACCTTCAACTTTGCTAAGAACGCTAGATATCACTTTGAACATGGAACATTTGAGGATAAAACACTAATACTCCGAACCCTTGGATCGAACTTTTATATGCTAAACGGGAAACTGTGTGTTGACCTAATAAAACCCTTCTTTATCTTCAAAAATAACCAGGATTTAGTAAATGTAACTTTTGAAACTATTGAAAACCCAGAATACGCGATGGTTGGGGCAACAAACGGTGATCTTGAACACTGGTTTTTAAAATGGTCGGGGTAGCCCGGCTCGAACGGGCGACCTCCACTACCCCGAAGTGGCGCGCTACCAACTGCGCTATACCCCGTTACATCTAAACGTTTGTATTCTAACATAAATTAGCTCTTGTTATATTCGTATTATCTTCGTATAATATTCAAATGCCCACTCTTAAAAATGTTCGCTGCGCAAATTGCAATAACGAATTTCAAGTAACCTTAAAAAGATTAAATGAGTATACCAAAAAAAATTGGTTGTTTTACTGTTCTAAAGAGTGCCAAGGTCGTGCTAAGAACCGAAAAGTGTTAGTTGTATGTGACAATCCAAAATGCAAAAAAGAATTTTATAAGGATCGTAGCGAATTGGGTTTTTTGCATAATTTTTGTTCTAAAAGCTGTTCCGCTACCTTTAATAATAGTAATAGATGTGGTTTAAAGTATCAAATACACGCGAAAACCATGTTACTTAAATCGGCTAAAGGAGTCAATAGAGTTTTGCTAAGATCTTTTGCAAAGACGAATCATTGTGGAAATCCTAAGTGTGAAAAGTTAATTCTACCTACTAGAAGATTTTGTTCGCCTAAGTGTCAGTGGGTTTGCCAAAAACGGAAACCGGAAGATTATAAGAAAGAATGTATTGATAGGATAATCCAGTTTTATTTAAAAAATTTAAGAATTCCCTTAAAAGCGGAAGATCGTGCGCTGTATGCGAAGGCAAGAAGGGGCTTTGGTACTTGGAATAGGGCAATCGAGGCGGCCGGTTTTGACCCAAACCCTGTATTATTTGCAAAAAGACAGACTGCAAAAGATGGGCATAGGTGTGACTCTTTTGCGGAAATGATTATAGATGACTACCTATTTTCTCATGAAATACAGCACCAAATACATTTGCCCTACCCTGGACAGACAAAGTTCAGAGCCGATTTTGTTATCGGAGACATATGGGTAGAATATTTCGGTCTTTGTAAACATCTTCACAAGTACGACGAACTTATGGCGAAAAAGTTGGCGCTAATTAGCCAGCTTAGTTTAAAGCTAATAAAAATCTATCCGTATCACCTATTTCCTCAAAACCAGCTAGATTCGGTGTTTGAAAGTCTATTTACTGTATACAACCCATCTCTGATATGTCAAAATTAATACAAGGGGGTGATTTAAATGAAAACTTTAAAGAAACTTGATGTATTTTCCTTTGCTAAATTCCAAGCAGTAATGGGAGCTATTTTAGGCTTCATTGCCGGTATTTTCTACGCCATCTT
Source organism: uncultured Candidatus Saccharibacteria bacterium (assembly GCA_964427965.1). Classification (GTDB taxonomy): domain Bacteria; phylum Patescibacteriota; class WWE3; order UBA101185; family UBA10185; genus CAYRWK01. The sequence continues at coordinate 27,216 of CAYRWK010000001.1, forward strand.
TGGATTAGTATTTGGATCCATGATGTCTAGCCTTAGCACAGAGATGGGTACAACCACAGGTGCTGATGCAGGTATTCCTGCCGCAGGTGGAGCCGCTCTGGGGATTGGAATGGGTATCTTTGGAATTATTTTAATGCCTATTCTTTATGCAATCGGTGGTTTTATAGGTGGACTTATCGCGGCTTTCGTGGGCAACATTGCTCTTAAGATCTGCGGTGGTCTAAAAGTGGTATTAGAGGACGAAGGTATTAAACCAACCGTCTAGCTAATATATCGGTAAAGTGTATTTATGGATTTCTTTGGGATGCCTCCATTATTGGAGGTGTCTCTTTTTTTTATGTTAGTTTTGCTTGAATTTTAAAAACTTGTCTGTCTTTGCCAAAGGCCAGTTTTTTACTCCAGGTAGTTTGAATTTGGACCAAACTTTGTTTATCCAGTGCCTGAAATACAATATTGTTAAAACCTGCTTGTTTAAATATTGGAAAAATTACCTTCTCAATGTGTTCTTCGGTTATTTCAGGAAGTTCAAGTCTTTGTGTCTCTCCGGGTTCAAATTCTTGTGAGTATCCCAAAATGATTTCCATTTCACCTGTGGGCGTTAGTAAACTCTTAAGTTTTATCACCTCATTTATTTTGGGAGCACTTATACTTTTTAATAAAGTCCCCCACGGAAAGTTAATATGTAGTTTACTAATAGTTCCATTAAATTCGGGTGGTAGTACTTCGATAGAACCAACAACAAAAAGCACGTTAGCTAAACGTTTTCTTTGTGCTTTCTTTGAATACAATTCAAGTTGTTTTTGACTTGGATCTACACCTATAAACAATATATCCGGATAAGAAGTTGCTTGTTCGTATACAAACCTCCCATCTCCCGTACCAAGATCCATTTCTACCTTTAGATAATTTTTGCACAGATTCAGATACTCTTCTTTTGTTAGTTCAGTAGTCTTATTACCTTTAACTATTCTCACCACCACATAATACCAAAAATATTCAAATTTTTATGCTAAACTATTTCAGCAAGCTTAGTTGTATTTTATTTAAGGAGAACTTATGCCTAAAGACTTAATATTAAAAAGATTAGAAATTCTTACAGAATTGCAACAGGAGTTAAATAAATTAAGAGAACATTACACCGAATCTTTAGAGAACGACCCGGAATATCAAAAAGCTCAAGAAGAGCAGGAAAAGATTAAGAGTGAGAACAAGGAGACCAAGGAAAAACAAGAGCGTGTGGCCTCGAGACCTTCCTACAAAGCTATTTCTGATCAAATTAAAGAAAAACGTACAGAGATCAAAGAACACAGCGAAGCTTTATCCCAGGAGTTAGTTGATTATTATAGAGAAAGCGGTACCGTCGAAATTGAGGACAATGACGGCAATGTAAAAAGAATGAAGTTTTCTGTTAAGTTGGTTAGTTAAGGGCTAGTTCTTTTTAACCCACACCTGATAATTACCAAACTGCAGGTTTTGCAGAGGTTGAACGTAATCTTCCGTCATTCTTTGGGGATCCGGTGTGATAAAAAATGCATTTTTTGGGTTTTCCAATTTTCCGGCTTTATCTACAAAAGGCCACCACTCATAACTATTTTCAGGTTCTTTAGGATTTACCAGTCTAATTGTTGACTTGTCCATATAATACAAACCAACCGTGTAATCAATTGGCGATGTAAATGCTACTTCGTTTGGTTGAGATCTAAAATATGACGCTAAAGGTTTCATGCCTGCGTAGTACTCGGGTGATACTATTCGCGTAAGAATAAAAATATAAATAAAAACTATTATTCCCATTATTTCAATATTTAGCAGGGAAGTTAAAGCGTAGGCTGAGCATATAATAAAAAAGATACATGCAGGAAAAAGGTATCTTTCTACATATAGCGATTTATCCTTTATCATCACATAAGAAATTAGCATTATCATGGGGATAAGTGTCATCCCCAAGCAAAAAAGGTAATTGGCAAGTGTCCTGTGAGTTTTTCTCGTCTTTATAATAACGCTCACAACCCCAAGTATAAAAAAGGCAAATATTCCATAACTGATAAGATTCTCATCCAACAAAAAGTTTACGTTATTTAACACATCTGACCCCGGAAGTCTTGATTTAACCCCAAGCGAGTAAGCCGCGATACTTCTTTGAATGTTTGTAAAATTGGCTTTTCTGACCCAATCGCTGTTTATATCAATGCCCTTTGTTTTTGTAACAACCGGAAAATACACAAATGCTGTAACGACAGCTACTGCAATAAGTCCAATAAAATCTAACCTCCATGTGTTTTTCTTGAAATTGCCGATTAATTTGATTAAAAATAATATGCCAATAAGGGGAATAAAGGCAATGGACATGTAGTGAGTTAAGGCAAGTGCCAGAATGGCCAAAAGTGCAAGCTTTAGTTTATTTGAAAAGATTAGAAAAACCGCTAAAAGTGTAATAAATCCATAGAAACTATAAGACCTGGCTTCAATTGAATATTCGATCATAAACGGGTTGATCGCGATTAAAAAGGCAGAAAGGGCGGCGGTTTCTTTATTAAAAAGCTTTTTTGCTAAATAGTAAACTACGATTACTGTAAAAATGCCAAAAAGCAGGGAGAAACCTCGCAGGGCAATATCATTAACTCCAAAAATAAAAGTCCACCACTTAACTAATAGATAATAAAGTGGGGGATGGGCATCCTTTGCTACTATTTGCCAAAAATAATGCCAATCGGCGCGCATCAAGTTGCCTGTAAAAGCTTCATCAAACCATAAATCATCTTTGACAATTAGCCTTAATCTCAAACCCAAAGCAATCAACGTAATAAGCACTATGTCTACATTACGTTTTGCAAATAACCATAAGTTTGAAAAACGCTTGTTCATACGTTTAGTTTAACATAGTGTATAATTGTTGCTATGAATAAAAAGAAGCGAGATGCGCAAAATAATAAAGCAAAGAGAAAAGCCTCAAAAAAAGTTCGAAGAGTTTGCTAATTAAGTACTGTATCATATTAATGTGCAGAAGTTTGTAACCTTAGCTAAATCCTTTAGTACAAATCCGTTATTAATAGTGGTTGTCCTGGTATGTTTGGCTTATTTTGTTATACAGCCGGTTGGAAACTATGTTGTAAATGATGAGTGGGCACATTCCCGACAGGTTGAAGCTTTTACAAACCATGTTTTTCGTATTCAAGCTAACACAGATGCAGTTTTAATTTTGCAAGCTCTAATCGGGTTTGGCGCAAGTCTGTTATTCGGCTATTCCTTTGTTACCTTAAAATTTGTAGCTATTGGTTTTTTACTATTATTGTTAGTTGGCGTTTATGCAATTCTTGCTTCCTTACGCATTTCAAAAACTCTTAGTTTTTTTACCTTGTTAATACTGGCCTTTAACCCAATTGTCTTGCACCTAGGCTCTGTTTTTATGACCGACATTCCTTTTTTGGCACTGTTTTCGTGGGTTTTGTACTTTTATATTAGATATTTTAAGTCAAACAAATTTCTTTTTGCGGTGTTAGGCGGAATATTGTGTGCCCTGTCTATTTTAATTAGACAGGTTGGTGTAATGGTGTTTGCGGCTTTTTTTGTTGTGGAATGTGCAAGGATTTTAAGAACAATAGGAGAAAAGATTACTCTAAAGGGTTTACTTATTAAGTTCTTACCACTTGTGATTTCCGGGTTAATTGTATGTGGGGGGTTGGGAATATACTTATTGTGGCCAAGATACAGCAGTTTCTTACCTGGAGGAAAATTTGGTGGTATGAGCAGTTTTTTGTCTAACTTTATTTTGTTTGACAAAGTTTTTCCTAGAGTTGGAGATCTTTTAACGTCACTATATTATTTTGGTTTTTTCTCTTTTCCGCTGGTTTTTGCGCTAAAAACAAATTTAAAAAAATGGACTCTTGTGGTCATTATTTTAGTGGGAGGCATGATCTCATATTTTATGTATAAATCTAATGTTTTTCCCTTAGGAAATATTTTATATTTGGAAGGTCTATATGCCAAAGCATTGCAACTTAGAGATGTTAGTTTATTTAACAACTTTACGTTTAAATTTATTGTATCCTTGCTATCCGGATTTTCGATAACAAAAATAGCATTGATTCTTTTTTTCGAATTTAAACGAAGTACGCAAAAGCTTTTGCTTAAGTTATTCTTACTTATGGTTTTTGTGTTAACTTTATTGCTTTTGGTTTTTACAAATGACCTTTATGATAGATATCTTTTGCCTTCGTATCTTGCCTTTTTGCTTTTAGTAGCATTGGTGGCAAATAGCACTACCCGGATTTCAAAAGTTATCGGGATATTGTTCGGCTGTTTTTTTATGCTTATCTCAGTTTTATTAGTTTTTGATTACACCGTAAGTACAAAATTAAAATGGGATGCCGCTAAAGCTATCACACAAAATACCGGTATATACGCTCAAATTTTGGTGGACAATGCTTATTCTTCCTACCAGACTACAAAAAAGTTTAAAGACTATTCGGGTTTGGATTATATTAATTCATCAAACAATTATCTATGTGTAACAGAGGTTATTAGGTCAGATGTTAATGGTTTGGTGGGAACTGATTTGACTAAACCCGTTCTTATTAACAAACTGGATTCAATAGTTTCAAACCTTGTGGGAGACCCAAAGGAGATTAAAAAGAAAAAATCTCCTGCCCCTGTAGTTGAAAAAGAAGATCGGGATTATTACTTTTCAAAAGACTACTACTCCCCCGTGTATAAAGCTGTAAATCTAGATACTAACGTACAGGGGTGGTGTATGAAACCAATTTTAAGAGATTCCCTAAAGTAACCGGTTATACTATATAATTATTTTAATGCCCAAAGAAAAACTACAAGAACCATATGTGAGTAAATATTGTGAGGTGGGAGATTTTATTGTTTGGGAGGTGGATGGTAGGTATATTAGAAATAACATGGATCGTGAGTTTACTAACTTTGGTCAGCATTACCGATTTAAATTTATCCCCAAGATGGAATTTTGGATTGATAAGCCTCAAACCCCCGGTGAGGAGAAGTTGTTTATATCACATTTAATAAAAGAGTGGGATTTAATGGACTTGGGCATGGGTTATCCACATGCCTTGGAGATAGCAGATAAACTTGAACAAAAAGAGCGCATAAAGACCAAACTTATGGAGAGAATAAAAACAGAGATCCCGGATCCCAAAAAAGAAATACCTAAGGAATTATATGTACATAAACTTGAAAAATATTCCAAAGAAGCTGATGTTTGGATTGTTAAGGGGGAGCTTGTGCGAGGTTTATACTTTATTGATTTTACAGAAGGTGGGCATCATTTTGTGTATGACTTTGTGCCTGTAAATGAGGTCTGGATTGATGACGATTTATCACCAAGTGAGAGGGGTTTTATAATTTTACATGAGTTGCATGAAAGATTTTTGATGGCTCAAGGCATGGAATATCACAAAGCTCATCTATCTTCCAGCATTATTGAATACAAATGCCGTAGAAATCCTGGGTTGTTGGAAGATTCCCTAACAAAAGAGTTTGCTAAAAATGAGACTATCTCTAGTTTAGTCTAGGTATTAAACTAGAAACCCTCTAGTATTCATGTTAGTATCGATGAAATGAAAAAAGTATCAGTTATCATTGTAAACACTAACACTAAAGACGCCTTAAAACTTTGTTTAGAAAATCTCAAAGGTAAATATGAAAATCTGGAAATTATTGTTAACGACACTTGTTCCTATGATGGGTCAGCGGATATGGTCGAGAAGGATTTTCCTAATGTTAAGCTTATTCGCGGACCAAATAACGGTTTGTCTTATGGGCTAAACCGCGCATTGGAACAGGCTACCGGAGATTACTATCTGTACCTTGGATCCGACGCATTTCCTGAAAAAGATACAATACCGGGGTTGGTTGACTATATGGAAAAACATCCGGATGTGGGGGGAGCTGTAGCTAAACTATTGTTAAGAGACGGTACACAAGACATGGATGGGCATCGCGGGTTTTCTACTCCCTGGGCATCTTTTACCCATTTTGTAAAACTGGGCAAGCTTTTTCCTAAATCCAAACTTTTTGGTCAATATTTTTTGACCTACAAAGATTTGAGTACCGAACATGAGATTGATTCAACTATTACTCACTTTTTGTTTATGAGTAAGACTGCTCAAGATAAGGTTGGTAAATGGGATGAGGAAAACTTCTTTTTATATGGTGAGGATATTGATTTTTGTTATAGGTTAAAAGAAGCCGGATTTAAACTCATGTACCTTCCTCAATTTAAAGCTCAGCATTGGAAAGGAGTTACTATTGGGATTAGAAAATCTTCTAAGGATGTTGCAACACAGGCATCAACCTTTAACTTTAGAGGAAAAGATATGTCTAAAAAGGAACTTAGAGTCTTAGTCCAAAAACTTTCAACCCAATCCATGGAAACCTTTTATAACAAACATTATCGAAAAATATATCCTTGGCCTTTAACGTTGTTAATAATTACAACTATTCGAACTTTTAGCTTTTTGCGTACTACAAAACAAAGAATTGTAAATTATCTTGATAAACAATGATTACTTCTATTGGACCGGACAAAGTAGTTGATGCAGTTCACGGTGGTAAAGATAGTGGAGAAAGTTGGTTGGATCGTAGTTCCACTATTTTAAGATGTACAGTAACGTCTCCCGTTGAAACGGCCTTAAGAGCGATAACGACTACTGTTGAAGAAAAATTGAAACGTAAACACGAGGTTTCCGACGTACAAAAGGAAACAGTAAGTTCTTTTATTAAGGAGCTAGATCAAAACTACGAATTAGGGATTAAAGATATTGTGGATGTTGAGTACAACGGCTATGGAACTTCTTTTAGTAACTGGACAGTTAAAGATGTAGAAGGTAACTACTGGGCATTAAAAATTGGTAGAGAAAAAAATGTTAATGCTGCCGAATATGATCCTTCCGATCTGAAATTCGGACTTTTTTATACTGCATGTTTGGATATCACAAGGGAGGAACTAGGGGCGGATTTTATACCGGAGCCTTTAAGAGTATTTTTTGTAGAAAACGAACTGGATAGGCACAGTAGGCCTACCACGGTTGTTGTTTCTCCATATTATAAAACCCACGGAGGGGATCCAGTAAAATTAGACATGACCGAGTATTCTGATAAAGAGCGAGAGCAGCTTAGTTCTCAATGGGGGAAACTAAAAGCCTTTTTTTCTACTATAGAGGAAAAATATCATTTGATTCCGGATCTTGTGGGCTACAATAATTTATTAGTTGTTCCCACGGAAAATGGTCCACAAATAAAAATCGTAGATTTTGGCTATATTTCCACAAGATTCCCTAACCTGAGTTTTTTGTATCAATCTAAGCTAAAGGCGGGATATTATGGACATACAATGGATAGCAAAGTCTAACCTTTGACACATAGTTAAATGTCTTTTAGACTGATTCCATGCCCAAAGATCTGTCCCAACTTTTTTATCCTAGGTCTGTTGCCGTAATCGGCGCTTCCAACTCAAAACACAAAGTGGGGGCTATTGTCTTAAAAAATATTCTAAATTCAGGGTTTAAGGGAAGGGTTTATCCGGTCAATCCTACCTTAAAGAAAATAGGAAAACTTAGATGCTATGGGGAAATAGGGGAACTTCCTGAAACCCCGGATTTAGCTGTAATTGCAATCCCCGCTGAAAAAGTGAATACCGTTATCGAGCAGGCCGGTGTAAAGGGTGTAAAAAATGTTGTAGTTTACGCCGCAGGTTATAAAGAAATAGGCCCTGATGGTGCTACTCTGGAGCAGTGTTTAAAGGCTGTAGCAGAAAGACATTTTATCAACCTACTAGGTCCAAATTGTTTGGGTTTTGTTAACTCCATGTGCCCTATTAACGCCACTTTTGGGCAACCACTAAAGACTTTTGGTAACTTACGTTTTATTACACAGTCAGGTGCAATTGCTGCAAGTTTGTTTGATTGGTGTAATTCCACGGGGGTGGGATTTAGTGAGTTTATAACCTTAGGTAATAAAACTATTCTTTCCGAAAATGATATTTTGCAGTATTTTTTTGAACAAGGTAATAACAGTCTAACTTCTTTAAGCACGTCTTTTGAAGGTGAGAGCAAATGTCACCCAATTGGAATGTATCTTGAGTCTATTTCCGGTGGAAAAGAATTTATTCGTTTAACAAAAGAAATAACAAAAACCGATCCCGTTTTTATATTAAAACCCGGTAAAACAAAAGAAGCAGTAAATGCCATGCAATCTCATACCGGGGCACTTGCGGGGGAAGATGATGTTTTAGACATTGCGTTAAATGAGGCGGGTGCTATTCGCTGCAACACCTTGGAGGACTTTTTTGATTATGCTAAAGCGTTTTCATGGGAAGATTGCCCAAAGGGACCAAAGGTGGCGGTAATTTCAAACGCAGGCGGGCCTGCAGTTATTAGCGCCGATGAGATTGTTACTCACGGTCTGCAGTTAGCTAAATTTGACTCACAAACTCATGATGAACTTAAAAAAGCTTTGCCAAGGTTTGCAAGTATTGTAAATCCTGTGGATGTGTTGGGGGATGCTTTAGCGGATAGATTTGCGGGCGCTTTGGACATTGTGTTAAAAAGTAATGAAGTTGACGCTGTTGTTGTGATTCTAACACCTCAAATAATGACCCAGATAACAAAAACAGCTCAGGCGATAAAAAATGCTTCAGAAAAATACCATAAACCAGTTGTTTGTTCTTTTATTGGTGGGAGTTTAGTAGCTAAAGGGGAGGAAGTTTTAAATAAATCTAAAATCCCATCCTTTAATTTTCCTGAAAGGGCAATAGGTGCGTTAAGTGCCATGTGGGCTTTTTCTCAAAAACAAAAACAGAAGGTAGAAGAAAATTATGGAGTACAAACTGCAATATCTATACAAAATGCTCCCTCCTTGGCAAAATCTATTATTGAAAAGGCTATCCAAAATAATCAAGTATCCTTAACCAATCTTCAAGCCGCAGATGTGTTAGCTTCAGTTGGGATTAACGTTCCTCCTTCAAAAGAGGTGTCGGATTTAACCCAAGCCATTTCGTTTGCTAAAGATGTCGGTTGGCCGGTTGTGCTAAAACTCTCATCTCCCGGACTTTTGCATAAAAAGAAGGTAGGGGGAGTTGTTATGGATATTAGGGACGAACCTGCTTTAGAAAAAGGTTGGGAAACTCTCCAAAGAAAAATTCAGGAGCTTAGTGATGATATTAAATCCCAAGTAACTATTCAAGTTCAAAAAGAAGTGCCAGATGGGATCGAGGTTATTTTAGGTGTAAAAAGCGACCCGACTTTTGGTCAGGTAATGCTTTTTGGGGCGGGCGGGTCCGTTGCAGAACTTGTAGCTGATAAAAATATGCAGTTATTGCCGGTGGAATCTATTCACGCCCAAAAATTGGTAGAAAAATCCAAAGTTTACGCACTTCTTAAAGGTTTTTCGGGCGAACCTTCTTACGCACTAGATAAACTTTACGACCTAATGGTTCGTTTTGGTAAGCTAGTAGAAAGTTTAGAAAATATATCAGCCTTTGAGATCAACCCTGTTATCGTTACGTTAACTGATGTGTGGGCAGTAGATGGGAAGGTTATAATTAACTTATTACATCGAGCAAAGCGAGATATAATTAAATCTACGAAAACATCAGGTGGAATTAAATTTAAAACAGCTAAAACCTTAAGTCATACGGTTCAAGCAAGCACATACCACTATTTTGAATTTGAGCCTGAAGCTCCCCTTGATTTTATACCCGGACAATATATTAGTGTAAAAGTTGCTGATAGCAGGATCAATTGTTATTCAGTAGCTGATTGTACGGGTAATACAAAATTTAATTTATTTGTAGATACTAAACCCGGCGGACCTGGGTCAAATTTTTTTGAGACTCTAAAAGTTGGGGATCCTATTTATTACATTGGACCTTTCGGAACCTTTGGGTTAAAACCCGATGATGGTGCAAAGACTTTGTTGTTTTTGGCAACCGGATCGGGCTGTGCCCCATTTAGGTGCATGATTGAACATGCTTTGCGAGAAAAAGGCTATACAAAGCCCATTACTTTGTATATTGGATTAAACCACTCTCAAGATGTTTTTTGGATTGATTACTTAGAGAATCTGAAGAGGGAATTTACTAACTTTAATTACAAAATAGCAGTTTGGAAACCGGATAATTCGTGGAAAGGGCATGTTGGTTTTATCACTGATTTGGTAAAACAGGATTATCCCGATGCTTCACAATGTTCTGCCTACTTATGTGGTGCTAAACCCATGATTGACAGTGCAACTGAGCTGTTAAAGCAGTTAGGTTGTTTAGAAAAGAGAATTTATATGGAGAAGTTTTAAGTATGAGTCAAACCTATACCCTAAAAATTGGAGGAATGGCAGGTCAGGGTATTAAATCTTCCGGTTTGATGTTTGCAAAAACTGCGGTTCAGTTTGGTTATAGTATTTTTACTCATACGGAATTTCCATCTTTAATAAGGGGTGGTCACAATGTGATGCAAATAACAATTGGTATGGAGGATGTGTTATCTCCTTCTACAGTAACAGATCTGCTCATTTCTTTAAACCAAGATACTTTAACAAAATACGCTTATGGGTTAGAACCCGGTTCCGGGATTATATTTGATGAGTCTTTAGTGTTGGATGAAAAGAAACTGAAAAGAGAGGTTAGTGTTTTTAAAATGCCTTTATTTAAGTTGGCAAGGGAAGCGGGAGGTAGTGAGGTTGTAATAAACTTGCTTTCACTTGGGGCGGTTATGGCTTTATGGGGTGGAGATGTTTTAGTATTAAAAAATCTAATTTTCGAGGAGTTTAAAGATAATAAGAAACTTATTGATGTTAATACGTCTGCTGTTGAGTTTGGGTTTCACTATGCTAAGGAACATTTTGTTAATCATATAAAGCCGATTTTTAATGTTGTAAATAAGACAGAACCGGAAAAATTGGAAAAAGTGATTATGGAAGGCAATGAGGCTGTGGCACTAGGAGCTATAGCTGCCGGGGTACAGTTTGTTTCTATTTACCCAATGTCTCCAACTGCAAATATCTTGCATACTTTGGCAAAATATCAGGAAAAGTTTGGTTATGTCTTTAAGCAAACCGAGGATGAGATTTCAGCTGTGAATATGGCTATTGGTGCGGGTTTTGCAGGAGCAAGGTCGATGACTGCAACTTCCGGTGGAGGATTTTGTTTAATGACTGAAGGTTATGGTTTAGCCGGAATGACCGAGACACCTTTGGTTATTGTTGATGGTATGCGTCCCGGTCCTGCAACCGGTATGCCAACCTGGAGCGAGCAAGGGGATTTAAATTTTGTATTAAATGCTCATCAGGGTGATTTTCCAAAAATTGTGTTAGCCGCGGGGGATACCCAGGAAGCTTTTGATCTAAGCATGCTTTCCTTTAATCTTGCTGAAAAATATCAAACCCCGGTAATACTTTTGATAGATAAAAATATTTGTGAGAGTTATACCAGTTTACCTAGGCTTGATTATTCTTCCTATAAAATCGAAAGGGGTAAACTAACCTTGGATGCTGATGCTAATTTTATGCGCTATCAGCTGCAAAAAGATGGTGTTTCTAAAAGGTCTGTTCCTGGTGTTGGTAACTTTTTTATTGCAAACTCTGACGAACATACTGAAATTGGTTATTCTACAGAAGAAAGTGTGGATCGTGTTGCTCAAATGCAAAAAAGAATGGCAAAGCTTGATACATGTGCCCTTAAAGATATGCCGGATCCGGTAGTTTACGGTCCAAAGAATGCCGATGTTAGTGTTGTTTCGTTTGGAAGTACAAAAGGCAGTATTTTGGATGCTCTAAAAAGTTATAGTAATGTAAACTTTTTGCACCTAACCTGGCTAAGTCCTTTTTCCACCGAATTTGTTAGCAAGTTTTTAGAAAAAGCAAAACACGTAATTGATGTTGAGTCAAATTATTCAGGCCAGTTAGCAGGTTTGATTAGACAAAAAACCGGGTTTGAGATCGTGGATAAACTTCTTAAGTTTGATGGAAGACCTTTTTTTGCAGATGAAATAAAAAATAAAATTGATTCTGTGCTAAAGGGTAAAAAAATATGACTTCAATGCAGGATTTAAAAACTCAATGTTTTCCGAATTGGTGTCCGGGATGTGGCAATCTTGCCATTTGGTCAGCTTTTAAAAATGCTGCTGTGGCTAATACTTGGGACAATGCAAATACTGCACTTGTTGCCGGTATTGGGTGCCATGGGCATATGGTTAATTTTGTTAAAATAACTTCTTTTGAGGGTTTACATGGTAGGGCTTTGCCTGTTGCTACCGGAGTAAAACTTGCTAATCATGACTTAAACGTATTTGTGTTTACTGGGGATGGCGATTGTTTAGGTGAGGGCGGTAATCATTTTATTCATACCTGCAGAAGAAATCATGATTTAACAATCCTGCTCCACGATAATGCAATATACGCGCTAACCACAGGACAGACCTCCCCCGCTTCACCACAAGGATTTAAGTCAAAATCAACGCCTTTTGGAAATATAGATAATCCTATAAATCCGGTTACTCTTGCTATTGCGTCAGGGGCAACTTTTGTTGCCAGAGCTTTTGCTCCGGATATTCCTAAACTTTCCGATCTTATAACCCGTGCAAATAACCACAAAGGTTTGGCAGTCATTGATATTCTTCAGCCCTGCATCACCTTTAACAAAGAGTACTCTCACGACTTTTTTAAGCAAAACATTTACTACCTTGATGCGGAACACGATGTTTCTAATAAAGCTTCCGCTTTTACCAAGTCTTTAGAGTGGGGTTTAAAGCAAATTCCTCTTGGAGTTTTTTATGTTGAAGAAAAACCTACTTATGAATCCCAGGTTTCACAGTTAGCAAAAGGGGCATTGGTCAAACAGCCTTTAGTAAAAAGAGATATTTCGGGATTGAATTAGTTTCTAAAACCCGATACCATAAACTTATGGATATCCAAAATCAAACTCAAAATAGTTCAGATACAGTAATGAAAATTGGTAAGTACGAGGTGAGGGTATTACGAGACCTTTGCATTGGCGCTGCCTCCTGTGTTGCAGTTTCTCCGCAGGTTTTTGTACTGGATGGTGAAAATAAGGCTGTTTTTGCGGAAGGGGCTAGTGATTTACCCGAAAACATCGTTCTTGCGGCTGAGTCTTGCCCAACAAGAGCCATTGTGATTATTGATATAGAAACAGGCGAACAAGTTTGGCCAAAGTAACTACTATTATTTAAGAACTTTTTTAGTCCAAAAAGTTATCTTTTCCACCTCTTCTTTAGTTAGGATTTTTATGATCTGCCCCCAGTGGACTGCAACAACATCTCCCTTTTTTAACTCGGGAACAAGCTCTGTCCCACAAGTTAAAATCTCCGTGAGTAAGGTTATCCTGTAGCCTTTTTTAGTCTCTTTTAACGAGTTTAGCTTAATGACAATTTTATCCGTTTCGATTTTTTGAACTCTACCCCAACGAATCATGCATTGGTTTATTGAAGCTAAATTGTATGTAATAGAGTTTTTTACTCTTCCTATACCCACATGTAAAATTTGAAATAAATGTGTTGGAATAAACTCTTTTGGAGGAGTTAGTTTTAGTTCTTCTACCAAAGCTTTTGGTACGCCTTGTTTGATAAAGTTTTCGAGTAAAAGACTATAGTGTTTAGCTTTAGCCTTATTTAGTTGGTTGTTTCCAAGCCAATAACTTTCAACTACTTTGTAATCAAACGGCGGAAGCTTTGTTATTGCTGAAAGGGTTTTTAAATAGGGGTTTAATACAATAAATCTGCTTAATTCTTCTTCAACCTTTCCACACCTTCCTTTTATAATGCAGTTTTTTAATGCCACAGGTCCCGATTTTCGACCACAGTATCCCAAAGAATTTGGTGGTAATGAAAATCTGGAGACAAATTTTAATGCATCAATTTTATCTTGTTCTTTTTTCCCTATAACTTTTGATTTCATATCTTTTGACAGAGTAGAATAAATTAATATGAAAGTCTACCTTTTTGGTAATTGTGATTTTACTCCTGATAGTTTTGCATTTAGTGTTGAAAAAAAACTTGGTAAGAAAACCCGGGATTTGGATATTCAGTTTATTTCAGTTAAACCAAACGAGGACCTTCCTTTTGTAAATGAGGACCACGTTGTATTAATTGATGCCGTGTTGGATCTAAAGGAAGTAACTGTATTTACTGAGAAAGATTTGGATAAAATAGCCCTTCCGCCACGTGCTTCCGCTCATGACTTTGATTTGGGTTTTCAACTTAGGTATTTAAAAAAACTAGGGAAGGTTAATAAAGTAACAATTATTGGAATTCCTATGAGTAAACTTTCTGAAAAGGATTATGATCTGATCCATTCGATCTTAAGGAAGTTAGTGGCACAGGACATGCAGGGATCGTAAGCTCTAACAATCTTCTCTGCTTCTACATGTAGGATTTTCTCATCTTTATCCAGATTTTCACTAAAGTATTTTTTTAGATCCGCTTCTATACTAATCTGATTTTGTGCGGTAGGAACTAAAATATCGTAACCATCAATAATACCCTTATCGTTGACCTTAGCGTAATGATATAAAATACCTCTTGGAGCCTCAACTACCCCAATGCCGATGCCAGCTTGAGTGGGTTTACGCACAGGCTTTTCCTGCTCAATTTTTATGTTTGATAGGATCTCAATTGCCTCATCTACGCACTGTAAAATTTCAATAGCTTGTGCCAAGTTATTATGGTGAACATTTTTTGATGGGAAAAGTTTTAGATACTCTTTGCAATCTTCTAAAGTGCGCTTATTTAAAAGGTCTTTGTTGTAGTTTAGTCTGGCAAGCGCACCTACTAAGTAATTTGAGTGAGTATCGGAAGTTTTATAGCCTTCCGATTGAGAGTAGGGTATGGCTACTGTTTCTAAAAAGTTATGAAACTCGCTTGCCTTAATATGTTTTCCGGTTGAGTTAACAATATCTCCCTCATAAAAATCATATGACTTATCATTTCTAAGATATAAATAATCTGATTCTCGATTTAATGTTTGGTTCCATTCTGCAAAGGTTTTTATTCCTCGTAGTACATGCGGACGGATGTTTTCAAGCCTTGTAATAAGATCGGGAAATTTTGAAGAGTCCGGTTGCTTTAATAACCCGCCGATAGTTGGGAATGGCGCGTGGATAGCCGCTCCTATTGTGGTATCCGATAAATCGGAACCAAGCTTTTTTATGTCAAACGAATCGTGCAGTAGA
>CAYRWK010000002.1:0-38107 GCA_964427965.1 uncultured Candidatus Saccharibacteria bacterium
GAGGATATTACCGTCGACTTAAATTCCGAAACAGGTGAAGCAAAAATCTTAAAGGGCAAAAAAGATGTTACACCCGCCGGCTTTGGTAGAATTGCCGCTCAAACAGCCAAGCAAGTCATTTTACAAAAAATTCGCGAGACCGAAAAAGACGTTATTTTGGATGAATATAAATCAAAAGTAGGAACAATTGTCAGCGGACATGTTTTTAGAATAGAGAACAACACCATTATTTTAGATCTTGGTAAGGCTCACGGCATCATGCCTCAATCAGAGCAGGTGAATTCCGAAACCTATAAAATCAACCAAAAATTAAAAGTATTAATCAAAGATATTCGTGAAGCATCACGTGGCACTGAAATAATCGTATCCAGAGCTGATCCCGATTTTATCAAAAAGTTATTTGAACAAGAAGTACCTGAAATAGCATCAGGTGTTGTAAAAATTGAAGCAATGGCTAGAGAAGCCGGCTCTCGTACCAAAATGGCCGTATCTTCCAGTGACGAGAAGATTGATCCGGTTGGAAGCTGCGTTGGTCAAAAAGGCGTAAGAGTACAGGCTATTATCAACGAAGTCTTTGGTGAAAAGATTGACATCATTCCCTACTCTGCCAATACAGAAAAATTTGTGGCATCAAGCCTTTCACCTGCAAGAGTAACTGAAGTTGTTTTGGATCAAGCTGAGAAAAAAGCAACCGTTTCAGTACCTGAAGATCAACAGTCGTTGGCAATTGGTAAAGAAGGTCAAAACGCCCGACTTGCTAATAAACTTACCCGATGGAAAATTGATATCAAAGGCGTTAAAGGTGTTTTTGGTGATGATGTTGCCGATGACAAGCCTACTAAAGACGATAAACTTGGAGTAAGAGGCGTTTGGGATGAAGCTATAAGAAAAGCTGAGGCTATGGAACAGGCTGAAAAAGAAGAAAAGGACGAAATGGAAAAGTCCAAAGCGGAAACTGCCGCCAATCTTGAGACTGACGCTCCAGAAACAACCGAACCTGAAGTTAAAGATCAACCTTCCGTTGAGTAAAAATGGACAGGATGGCATTTAATACAAGTAAAAAGAGGAGAATACTTAAAGACAATTTGTGGAAAGATGTATTGTTATGGTACAAAAAGACGTTAAAACAACAACCGAAAGCTTTATTAGACCGCCTATCGTTACAGTCATGGGTCACGTCGACCATGGAAAAACTAGCATTCTCGACGTTATAAGACATACAAATGTTCAAGGTAAAGAATACGCGGGTATTACTCAGCATATTGGTGCTTACCAAATTGAACACAATTCCAAAAAAATTACTTTCATAGATACTCCGGGACATGCCGCATTTTCTCAAATGCGCGCTCGTGGGGGTAAAGCTGCTGATATTGTCATTTTAGTGGTAGCGGCAAATGAAGGTGTGATGCCTCAAACCAAAGAATCTATTATGCACGCTAAAGCTGCCGGTGTTCCTATTATTGTTGCAATAAATAAAATAGATGTTGCCGGATCTGATCCTTCAAAAGTAAAACAAGAATTAGCCCGTGAAAACGTGTTGGTAGAGGATTGGGGAGGGGACGTGGTTGCGGTTGAGGTTTCAGCTAAAACAGGCCAAAACATTACAGGATTATTGGATGCAATTTTGGCACAGGCGGAAATGCTTGAATTAAAGGCAAATCCAAAGGGTGAGTTGGAGGGTGTTGTGATTGAATCCAAGCTTGATGTTAAAAAGGGTGTTGTTAGCACCGTTATTATTAAGAATGGAACTTTACGTGTGGCTGACGAAGTAACAGCAAGTGGTCACGAGGCAAAAATTAGATCAATCGTTGATGATAAGGGTGTAAGCTTGCGCGAAGCGGGACCCGCGACACCTGTTGAGATATTGGGTTTTTGTGGACTTCCTAATGTTGGAGATTTATTGCTACAAAAAGGAAGCGAACTTGCCCAACTTTCTATTGATGAGAACCGCGTAGAAATTATTGGTAAAAACGCCAAAAGAACGGTTGCAGTTGTGGTTAGAGCTGATACTCAAGGAACGTTAGAAGCTGTAAAACAAGGTTTAGCCAATTTGGTTAGCGAATCGGTAGGTAATTCTTTTGCCATCAAGTTTTTACATGCATCAACGGGGGATATAACCGACTCAGACGTATCTCTAGCACAATGCGCTAAGGGTATGGTAATTGGGTTTGATGTAAAAGTTCCTCCTATGGTTGCTGATCTTGCTGAAAGCGTTAAGGTACCTGTTAAAAGCTATAGAACAATATACGATCTTATTGCTGAGGTAAAAGATTTTTTGGAAGGCAAAGCTTTTGATGCAGAGTCAAAAATCAAGGGTAGGGCGCAAGTAATCAAGATTTTCAAGCTTCAATCTGGAGATATGGTCATTGGCTCCAAGGTTATTGCCGGAGCGTTAAAAGAGGGTGTAAGAGTGTCTATTTTTGATAAAAACCCTGCGGATGTTCAAAAAGAGGATGAGCCTTTGTTTATAGGTACAATCAAAACCCTTAAAAAAGGAAGTGAGGAAGTTACCTTAGTTGGTAAGGATAATGAGTGCGGTGTCATGCTAAAACCCCAGTTTGATGCTATAAAAGAGGGTATGTGGATCGAAGTTCGCTAATTTATGCCATAAAAGGGCTATTTTGTTGTAGGTACGTTGTTAGATCGCAGTTTTTTACCAAAATCCCACCATTGACACTATAGGTTCTTTATAGTAAAATCCTTCAGTTACAACGAGAAACCCTTATTGGGTCATAAAAACACACTATGGAATTACTTGAAACAAACTACAATCAAAAAATAAAAGAACTTATTGAAGGGGCAAAACATATTGCAATTATTCCCTCCAAAGTTGCAGGTGTTAACGCATTTTGTGCAGGTGTTGGTTTATATCACATGCTTATCGAAAAAGAAAAAGCAGTGTCTTTTATTTACCCAGGTAAAACTCCCGATGGTTGTGTGGATTTAATCAAAAAAGAAGAAATTACTTCCAACGTGAGTGAGCGTGAATTGTATATAACAATAGATTACTCAAACACTCCCGCTGCTAACGTACATTATTCAACCGATAATGATATTTTAACTTTAAAATTGAGCCCGGTAGAAAAAGACTTTGATTTGTCTAAAGTAAAAGCAACCTTAGGCGGATTTGATTTTGATGTAGTTATTACAATCGGGATTTTAGATTTTGATGACTTTGGTCATGTATACAACTCTCTTAATTCGGAGATTAGGATGGCCAAAATCTTAAATATTGATCACACCTCCAAGAACGCAAAATTCGGTAATTTAAACGTGGTTGACACCTCTTCCGATACTTTAAGTTTAATAGTTTACAAAAATGCTATGGAGTGGGGTCTTAGTCACAATGTAAAATCAGCCAAGGCATTGTTAAGCGGTATAACCTATAACGAGCAAAAGGTTGATAAAAGTTAATGATTTTGTTAATATACTTTAGTTTATGGCGTTAATAAAAGAAAAAAAGACTCAAATAATCAAAGGCAACCGACTTCATGAAACCGATACCGGTTCTCCAGAAGTGCAGGTAGCTTTGTTGTCTGAAAAGATAGTTAAGCTAACAGGTCATCTAAAACTCCATAAAAAAGATAACCATTCAAGAAGAGGTCTCCTTCAAATGGTTAATAAGAGAAGAAGACTTTTATCTTATCTTAAAGGTAAGGACGAAGAAAGATATCAAGGAGTTCTCGAGAAACTTGAGCTTTCTAAGTGATTAATTAATTGTATTATTGAAAGGTGAATAGACGGACAGGGATTAAGGCATGAAATATTGCGCATTCAAAACGATTGTGCTCAGTATTGCATCTCTTAGTCCCCTTACGCACTATCAAAAATAAAAATGAATAAAATTGTACGAAAAGAAATCGAATTTAACGGTAAAAAATTGATTTTGGAAACCGGTAAGTTAGCTATGCTTGCTAATATGTCGGTTAAAGCAACCTATGGTGATACTGTAGTTTTAGTAACAGCTGTATCGGGTGTTGCCAATCCGGATATAGACTTTTTCCCATTAACGGTTATTTACGAAGAAAAACTTTACGCGAGTGGCTCTATAAAAACATCCCGTTTTGTAAAAAGAGATGGTAGACCTACTGATGAAGCTGTAGTTATAAAAAGACTCATCGATCACGCTATAAGGCCGCTTTTTGCAAGCGACTTTATGGATGAAGTTCAAGTTGTGGCAACTGTGTTGTCCCTTGATGACACTTCTGACCCGGAGTTTTTAAGCATGATCGCGACCTCGGCTTGTTTGCATGCGTCTGACATTCCTTGGGAAGGTCCGATGGTCAGTGCGAGAGTTGGTTTTTTTGATAACGACTATAGAATGAATCCTTCCAAAGAGGATCGTGAGAAAAAATCAGAACTGGATATGATTGTTTCATATGTTGGTGATGAGCAAAGATTTTTAGCTGTTGAAGCCGAAGCTTCTATTTTGCCCGAGGAAAAGATCTTAGGCGCAATGGAGTTTGCAAGAGAAAAAACCAAACCACTTATCGACTTCATTAACGACTTTGCAAAAGAAGTTAATCCCGAAGCTCATAAGTATATTTACGTTTCCAAGAAACTTGATGAAGGTTTGGTAAGAGATATTACTGAAGCCACTTCTCAAAAAGTAAAAGAAATGTTTTCTCTTGGCTTTGATAAAACAAAGTTAAAGGAAGAACAAGACCTAATGATGGAAGAGGTTTTTATCAAGTTTGAAGGTAAATACAAAAGAGCTGATATGGTTCGTGCTTCTTATGAGGTTCAGAAACACGCTTTACAACATATGATTTTGGAAGAAGGCAAAAGACCCGATGGTCGCGCTATTACCGAAGTCAGACAAATCACAGCGGAAGTTGGTGTTTTACCTAGAACCCACGGCAGTGCTTTGTTCACAAGAGGAGTAACCCAGGTATTAACAGTTGCTACACTTGGCTCACCTTCTTTGGAGTTACTAGTGCAAAACATGTATGGTGAAAGCACAAAACGATATATGCACTATTACAACTTTCCACCTTTTTCGGTTGGTGAAACAGGTAGAATGGGTGCTCCGGGCTCACGTGAAATAGGGCATGGAATGCTTGCTGAAAAAGCTTTAATACCTGTCATTCCGGCTCAAAAAGACTTTCCTTATACCATTATTTTGATGTCAGAAACATTGGCTTCCAGTGGTTCCAGCTCAATGGCTTCTGCCTGCGGATCAACTATGGCCCTAATGGATGCAGGAGTTCCTATAAAAGAAATGGTGGCAGGAGTTGGCGTGGGCTTAATTGTTAACGACGATATGACCAAATCATGTTTGATGACAGATCTTGCTTACATGGAAGATGCCTTTGGATTTATGGACTTTAAGATGACCGGAACTCGAAGAGGTGTTACAGCTATTCAAGCTGATATCAAGGCAAAAGGTATTCCGTTTTCACTTATGCCAAAGATAATGGAACAGTCTAAAGAAGGCAGAATGCACGTTTTGGACGAAATGGAAAAAGTTATGACTACTCCAAGAGCCAAAGTATCACAATATGCTCCAAAATCTTTTACTACAACTATTGAGGTAGATAAGATCGGGCTTGTAATTGGTAGTGGTGGAAGAACAATTAAGGATATACAGGAAAAAACCGGTGCAGAACTTTCTATTGATGAGGACGGTACAGTAACCGCTTCGTCTGTAGATGAGGCAAGTGCTAAAAAGGCTTTAGAGATAGTTGATGCTTTAGTTAAAGATGTTAAAGCCGGAGAAATTTACGATGGAATTGTTAAAGAGGTTGTCGATTTTGGCGCCTTTGTTGAAATATTACCCGGTAAGCAAGGTTTACTGCACATTAGTGAGCTTTCGGGTGAGTATGTCTCCAGAGTAGAAGATGTTGTTAATGTTGGTGATACAGTTAAAGTTAAGGTTTTGGAAGTTGGTAGAGATGGTAAAATTAGTCTTTCCAAAAAGGCTTTAGATCCTAATGCTCCTCAAACTTCCGAAAGAAGCGGCGGTCGCTTTAATAGAAATGACAGACCTGACAACGGAAGAAGCCGAAGACCTAGGTATTGATTAATCTTAGGTAGATAGGTGCTAAAATAGTAACAATGTCCCAAAGACTCTGCCCAAAATGTAAAAGGTCATTAACTGATCAGGAAAACTACTTTTGTTCTTCTTGCGGTGAAAGTTTGGAGCAATCGCTAATAAAACACCCTTTGATTACAGTTAAGGAAACATTTGTACCTTCCAGAACCAAGGCTATTTACGGCTTTGGTTTAAAGGTTTGGGGGTTTATCAAAGATAATCTGTTTCACCCCGAAATAGACAAAAGCTTATTCATAACCCTGTTTTCTATTGTATTAATCATAGGGGTTGCGATAGTGGTTATTCCAAAACTTAAAAACTTTTTATATCAATCTTCCATCGCAACTAACTCCCCACTATCAGACACAAAAAATGAAAAAAAGGATGATAACTTGGTGGTACTAGATATTGGTGCAAGGTCTGGTGCGTTTTATCAAGATAATCTATCTGCATATGTTCCAAGAGATAGTGAGTTTTACGTTGAATCAGGTGATTACGTCTTTTTTGCAGACTATTTATTGGAGGATTTGGAGAAGTATAAATTAATGGTAGAAAAATCCGAAATGTTATTAAACGGTAGCTTTGCACTCTTTGGTATAAAAATTGATAACAACTGGGAAGGTGGGGCTATTTTGACACCAAAAAGCGTTGCCGTAGTTGAAGATGAAGTTAAGGAATCTTCTGTATCAGAAGTAAAATTAAAGATAATTCAAGATAAACTGGTTATTGCGACAAGTGAAAAAATATTTCCTTTGGTAGAGGATGCCGCTAAAGGCATGGCTCCAAGTATTGAAGCAGCACCATTTTTTGCTTCAGCTAAAGCAAAATTGCCCAAAGAAGGAAAGATTATAGTTTTATTTAAAGAAGTTCCAAGCAAAGAAGTGATTTCTCTAATTATCAAAAACATTCCAAGCGATAAGCTAAAAATCCTGCTAGAAGAAATTCTTAAGTCGGGATACAATGAATTAATTGTAGTGGAAAAATAACAATATATGGCAGATGTAAAAAATTCACAAAATCCAAAAGAAGAATACCTGTTTAAGGAACTTACGGCTCTTTCTGACAAGGTGAAAAATACTAAAGGCCTGCCTGAGGATTTGGAAGGCAAACTTAACCAAATGCTTCAGCGTTTGAATATGATGGCAACGCTTGGGCATTATGCACAGGAGTTTGACACAATGTCCCGTTATATTGATGTTGTTACAACCATTCCTTGGGTTGCAAAAACCGAGGATAAGCTTGATTTAACTGAGGCTAAGGCGATATTAGATAAAAATCACTTTGGGATGGAGTATGTAAAAGAAAGAATGATGGAGTATTTGGCAACAATGTTGTTGCTTAAACAACGTGGTTCTAACGCTATAGCAAAATCACCAATTTTATTGCTTGTTGGGCTTCAAGGTGTAGGTAAGACCACTTTAGCAATTTCTATTGCAGAAGCACTAAATAGAAAGTTCATGCGTATTTCTATCGGCGCAATTGGTTCCGTTTTGGAGCTTAGAGGTCGTAGCAAAGTATTTCCTGAGGCTGAGCCCGGACAGATTATTAAAGCTTTAATGAAAACCCAGGTAAAAAACCCGGTAATTTTGTTGGATGAAATTGAAAAAGCTTCAGGTGAAACCGGTTTACGATCCGATATTATGGCAACTCTACTTGAAATACTGGATCCAAATCAAAACCCAACTTTTAGAGATCACTATATTGATTATCCATACGACTTATCTGATGTGTTGTTTATTTGTTCAGCTAATAACACCGGTACAATTTCGACCCCTCTTATGGATCGTATGGAGTTAATAAAAATGCCTTCCTACACCGATAATGAAAAATTAGTGATTGCTCGCGATTACCTTATGCCTAAGATTTTTGAAAAGACGGGGCTTAAAGAAGGGGAGCTTAAGATTGATCCAAATCTTTGGCCAAATATTGTGCGCCCATTTGGCTATGATTCCGGTATTAGAAGCTTAGGCAGAACTTTGGAAAGTATTTGCAGAAAGGTTGCACTTGAGATTGTTACCGGAAAGAGTACTTCTGTAGCTATTACACAGGATAATCTTAAGTACTATCTGCCCAAGTAACGGTTATGACTATTTTCCCAACAATTTATGGATAAAAAAGCATATATCGAGCAAATAGAAAAGAATGTGAAAAATTGCCAAAAGTGTAGGTTGTATAAGCTGGCAAAAAACGCTGTTCCTGGAGAGGGAAGTATTGATACAGAGCTGGTATTTGTTGGCGAGGCTCCGGGGGCTACTGAAGACGCTACAGGCAGGCCTTTTGTAGGAAGAGCGGGGATGCTATTGGAGGCTTTGCTTAAAAAGATTGGTTATGAACGCAAAGATGTATGGATTGGGAATATTATTAAACACCGTCCGCCTGAAAACCGAGACCCTTTGCCCGATGAGCTAGCCGCATGTGAGGGTTATTTGACTCTTCAATTAAAGACTATCAAACCAAAACTTGTGGTTACCCTGGGCCGTTTTTCTATGAATTATTTTTATGAAGAAGGAAAAATTACCAGAGATCATGGGCAGTTAATAAATGTTGGGGAGTATTTTGTTTATCCTGTGTATCACCCTGCCGCGGCGTTACGCAATCCAACCATGGCCAAAGTATTAACGGAGGACTTTATGAAAATTCCAAGTATACTTAATGATGTTAAGTTAAAATTAGTAAAAGGAGCAAACACCATGCCTGTTCCATCAAATGATGGTCAAACAGCTTTGGGTTTTTAGATAGAAAGTAAAATTATGCAGTTTTTTAATGTAAAAAAAGAAAAGAAAGAGAAGAAAGATTTTGTGAATACAGTAAGTAATGAAAAAAGTGACAAACCTGTGTTAAAGCTTATTGCTGTCGGAGATGGGGTTACCAAAAACCTAACAGTTTATGAATATGGTAACGATATCATTGCTGTAGATTATGGTATTGGATTTCCCGGAACAGATGATATTGGGGTAGATTTCATTATTCCCGACATGAGGTATTTGTTGGAAAATTCGCACAAAGTGCGAGGACTTATTATTACCCACGCTCATGCCGATCACTTTGGGGCGGTTCCGCATTTGTTAAAAGAACTAAACCTGCCTATTTATGCAAACAAGCTTACACAAGCATATATTCAAAACGAATTAGAGGAAAAACAGTTTAAAGGTATTAAGGACACTGTAAAATATCATTTGCTTGATGCTACAACCGGTGTTGCGGATCTTGGGGTGTTTAAAGTCTCGGCTTTTAACGTTAATCACTCTGTTCCGGGATCTTTGGGTATTGTTATTGATACTCCCGAAGGCCGTATAATTCACATGGCAGATTATAAGATAGATCCTTCTCCAATTTTGGATCCCCCAATGAGTTTGGAACAATTAGCCGATATCAGCAAAAATGGAGTGTTGTGTTTGGCTTCCGATAGCTTGGGTTCGCGCAGTAAAGGCTCTATTCCTTCTGAAAAAACGCTAAATGATACCTTTCCTCAGTTATTTGCAAAATACCCAACTCAGCAACTGTTTATTACAACTATTTCTTCAAACATATCCCGTATGTATCAAATAACTGATGCCGCGATAAAAGCAGGAAGACGGGTTGTACCTATGGGAAGGTCCATTGATTCTTCGGTGAAAATCGCCAGGAGTTTAGGATATTTACCTTTTCCTGATAACGCTTTTGTTGATTTAAAAAAATCTTTTGAATACACCCCCGACACATTGGTGTACTTAATAGCAGGTTGTTTTGGACAAAAGGGTTCGGCTTTGGATAGACTAAGTCGAGGAGAGCACAGAGATGTCATTATTGAAAAAGGTGCCATTGTAATATTTTCAGCTGAACCTAATCCTCCCGGTGTTGATATTGATGTAGAAGATGTTAGCTCAAATTTAGTGCTAAGCGGCGCTGAGGTAATTGATCACACTAATTTTGATAATTTGCATGTATCGGGTCACGGTCACCGAGACGACTTGTTTAAAATTGCTATGACAGTAAAGCCCAAATACTATGTTCCAAACGGAGGTACACCAATTCAGATGCATGCCTACGCCAATATGATTTGTGAAAGTGGGGTTGAACGCGATAAAGTCTTTGAACTTCAAGCTGGTGAGGTAGTGGAGTTTAGCAATGGTTATGCTAAAAAAGGTAAAAAGATTGAGGTTCAGGATTTATATTTTGATGGTATTGGTGTTAGCCCGATTGTGATTGAGGATCGAAAGGTTTTATCTCAGGATGGTGTTTTTGTAATAATCGTGGCGCGTTCTCTTGATGAGAATGGGAGTACCGGTAGTTACGGAAAGATTGAAATTGTGACTCGTGGGTTTATTTACGTCAAAGAAGCTCGGGAGTTAGTCGGGCACGCAAAAACGCTAATTAACAATCTTCTGACAAAGAATTCTGAGAAAAGTGATGATTGGGGGTCGCTAAAATTTAAGATTGAAAAAGAAGTGAGCAGATTTTTGTTTAAAGAAACAGGCAGAAAACCAATGGTTATTGTACATTCGATAAATGTCTAAAACTTTGATATTATAACCACAATGCCTCGCGGACGAAAAAAGAAATTTAAATTAAATCGGATTATTAAACCGGGAACTGTAAAGTCCTTTACTGTTGTAGCTTTGTTTTTATTATCCGGCCTAAGCCTCATTTCCTTTTTTGCTGACACTTATGAGATAAATCGTCAAATTCAGGATTTTCTAAAAGGGTCTTTTGGATTTGCATCAATTTTAATTCCTTTTATCTTTTTACTTTTGGCACTTTTGCTTATTAAACCTCTAAAATTTAAATATAAAAGTCCACGAGTACTAATTGGGTTAATTGGATTGTTATTGGTTTTTTCGGCATTATCTAGGGGTGGGGACTTTGGGGAGGGCTTGTGGGGATTTTTACGCGATTCTGTTAGTAAGTACGGTGCGGTTATAATTTTGGTGGCTGGGCTTGCGATTTCGGTTATACTTATTATTGACGTTTCACTAGACCAAATGTCCGAATGGTTCGTAAAAGCGTTAGGAGCTGTAAAAGGTATGAAACTTCCTAAAAAAACAAAGTCAGACGATAAAATTACAGTTACTACAGGCATGTCTTCTAAAAATGATTCTGAGGATGAGGAGAAGAGCGTTGCTGTTCCTGAATTTTCATCGGCTCAAAACGAACCTCCTGAGCCTTCTATCGAGATAATCCCATCAATGTCTGAGCCCCAGTTTGAGGGTGTTGCTGAGGGAGCAAGAAGAAAAAGTACCGGAGATGTTAGCTCGCTTGTTCCTAATTTGCCTTACAGTGACAAGGTTTGGGAGAACCCTCCTCTTGATTTGTTAACCGATGCGCAGGATTTGCCGGTAGATCGAGGTAACGTTAACGAGAGAGCAAAAATCATTAAATCTACACTCAAATCCTTTGGGATTGATGTTGAGGTGGCGGATATTAAGTATGGCCCATCAGTTACTCAGTATGCCTTGGAGACTGCTACAGGAACAAAAATTTCTAAGATTGTGGCGTTGCAATATGATTTAGCTTTGGCTATGTCTTCTCCAACAGGTTCTGTAAGAATTGAAGCCCCTATTCCCGGTAAAAATTTGATTGGGGTTGAAGTTCCCAATAATACTCGTGTTCCTGTACACTTTAAATCTTTGTTAACCTCTGATCCTATGAAGGCTCTAAAATCAAAACTTGGTATTGTTATGGGTAAAGATGTTGCGGGGCAAACAGTGGTTTATGATATCGGCAAGATGCCACACCTACTAGTAGCAGGTGCGACCGGTTCAGGTAAATCTGTCTTTTTGCATTCTCTAATTTTTTCTTTGATATATAGGGCTAGCCCCCAAGAGGTAAAGTTAATTTTAATAGACCCAAAGAGAACAGAGCTTGTACACTACAACGATATTCCACATTTGCTGACTCCTGTTATAACTGATGTGGAAAAGGCTCCTTCCGCGTTTAAATGGGCTGTAGCAGAGATGGAAAGACGCTATAAACTGTTTGAAAGCGCAAAGGCTAGAAATATTGAAGCTTATAACGAGAAATCGGGGTTTCAAGCTTTGCCTTATATTGTGTTGGTTGTAGATGAGCTTGCGGAAATTATGATTGTTGATCCCGCGGCTATAGAAAAGAGCATTATTCGTGTTGCCCAGCTTGCTAGAGCTACCGGTATTCATTTGGTATTATCGGTTCAAAGACCTTCTACAAATATTATTACGGGGTTAATTAAGGCTAATATTCCGTCTCGTGTGGCGTTTAATGTGGCAAGTCAGATTGATTCTCGCGTCATTATTGACCAGCCCGGCGCAGAAAAGTTATTGGGTAAGGGTGATATGCTTTTTGTTCCTCCCGATGCTCCAAAACCCACTAGACTTCAGGGAGCTGTTGTGACGGATAAAGAGATCGCTCAGGTGGTGTCTTATCTTAAAGAACAAGGTGTAGCTCCTGAATATAAAACTGAAATATTTGAGATGGCTGATCGTGTTGAGAGAAGTGAAAAGAGTGTTTCTGCGGGAGGGGATTCGGTGGATGAGCTGTTTGATGAAGCTACAGAGATTGTGACTTCTACCGGCAAGGCTTCCGCCTCTTTACTACAAAGAAGGTTATCCATTGGTTATGCAAGAGCAGCTAGAATTTTGGATGAGTTGGAAGAAAAAGGTATTATTAGCCAAGCTAATGGTAGTAAGCCTAGGGATATTTTGAAAAAACGTGATAATCCGTATCCTGATGTGATTGAAGACGCCGATTTAAACCCCATTCAGGAATATTAAGTCAAAATATATAACTTGGTGCTAGAATGCTATCATGCAAAGGTCGGTTGGGCAGTTGTTAAAATCAGCCCGAGAAGAAAAAAAATATACTCTTCAGGATGTCCATAAGTTTATAAGAATACATCCCAAGTATTTAAAGGCTTTGGAAGAAGATGACTATGAGGTTTTTGAGGGTAAAATCCACGCTAAAGGTTTTTTAAAAGTTTATTCCGAGTTTTTGAACGTTAATATCAACGAAATTATGGCGTTGTGGCGAAGAGAATACGAGCCAAGGTTTGAAGGAGAGAAGAAACAAGCTCGATTTTTTAAGCTTGAACCTGTAGAAAAGGCTAAGCTTGTAGTAACTACTCCGTTTATCCTTAGTGTAATTTTTGGGGTCTTTGTATTAGTGTTTTTTGGTTATTTGTATTATCAGTATCATAGTTATACAGGAAATCCCAGGCTTGAGATCTTTAGTCCCCAGAATAATCAAATGATGGATTCTGATATTGTGGATGTGCTTGGAAATACAGATTTGGACTGTGATGTTTTTATTAACAATCAAAAGGTAGTACTCAATCCAAATGGGGATTTTGGTGTCACTATAAGGTTAAAGGAAGGTATAAATACTTTGAGTATTGTGGCAGTAAACAAGCTTGAGAAAAAAACAGATGAGATAAGGACGGTGATTTACAGATCCCAAAAGCTTGAAATGGGTAGAACGAAGGAGTCCTCAGAATCATCCAGCTCAACACCTTCAAAACCCTAAAAAATGTGATATCCTATGCACATGCAAAACGATAAACAAAAAGAAAGTAAATACGCTCTACCAATGAAAGAAATAAAAAAAGATTTGGTTAAAACTTTAATATTTGCAGTATTTTGTGTTGCGGTGTTACTTACTCTGCATTTTACAGGTGTGACGTTTGAAAGTATTACGGGGTTATTTAAGTAGCTTACAGTCTAATTTCCGCGTCAATCAGCTCATCTAACTCCCCGTTTAAAACTGCTTCAGGTTGTGTACTTTCGTAATCCGTGCGCAAATCTTTGACCAATTTATATGGGTGAAGTACGTAGTTTCTAATTTGGTTGCCCCATCCCGGTGCTTTGTAAGTACCTTTTAATTTTCTTTTTTCATCTTCTAGTTTTTGAAGTTCTAACGCGTACAATTTTGATTTTAGTACCTGCATAGCTTTTTCTCGGTTTTTAAGCTGAAATCTTTCGGTTTGGTTTTCTACAACAATACCTGTAGGTTTATGCTTTATTCTTACGGCAGTCGACACCTTATTTACGTTTTGTCCCCCATGACCTCCGGATCTAAAAGCTTCAAATTCGATATCTTCATCTTTTATCTCAATGTTTACTGTTTCGTCTACCTCCGGAATTACTTCAACCAAAGCAAAAGATGTTTGGCGTAAATCATTAGCGTTAAAGGGGGATTGCCTTACAAGTCTGTGTACTCCTGCTTCATTTTTTAAAAAACCATACGCATAATAACCCTCTACTTCAATTGTGATAGTTTTTAACCCCGCTTCTTCTCCCGGCGTCTTGCTTATTTCATAAGTTTTCCAGCCTTTACGTTCTGCATACATTACATACATACGCAGTAACATTTGAGTCCAGTCCATAGCCTCTGTGCCGCCCTGTCCTGCATGAATAGACACCAAGGCGTTACTTTTATCATGAGGGCCTCCCAAAAAGGTTTTTTGTTCCAGTTTTTTTAATTCTTTTTCAAAATCAGTTTTATCTGCTTCCTCTGCCAAAATCTCAAGCATATCGTAATCTTCTAAGTCTTTTTGAAGTCCTGCTAAATCCTGTGAAACCTTTTGTCCTTCCTCCCAATTTTTCCACGTGTTTTCATCCGCTAGTCTTTCTTTTAGCTCAGCAGATTTCTGCCTTTTGTCATCAATAAATAATGAGCTTTTAAGTTTTTCTAATCTTTGAAGTAATTCTTCTTCCATAGGGTGTTATTATACCTAATTTTGTGCTTCAGCAAAGACCTCCAAGCCTAATTCTATCTCATCTCCCTGCTTAATCTCGTTTGCTAAAAGCTTTGTAGCAAGATACGTTTCAACAGAGTTTTCAATAACTCTCGCAAGCGGTCTTGCTCCCCATTCCGGATTATAGCCTTTGTTTACAAGCTCGTTTATTAGTTCGGGTTTAAACGTTACTTTTATACCTTTTGCCTCGGCCATCTTTCTTACACTGTTTAGCATTAAATCAGCAATCTTTGTTGCAGAAGGAATATCCAGCGGTTTAAATACGATTATGCCGTTAAACCTGTTTAAAAACTCAGGTGCAAACTTTTCTCT
Organism: uncultured Candidatus Saccharibacteria bacterium; assembly: GCA_964427965.1. Classification (GTDB taxonomy): domain Bacteria; phylum Patescibacteriota; class WWE3; order UBA101185; family UBA10185; genus CAYRWK01. Next base: position 15,051 of record CAYRWK010000002.1, read on the forward strand.
CACTTCTTTCATGGCGGTATCTTGCATTTCTTTAAACTGCCCGTTCCTTTGAGATATTTCCTGAATAGCTCTTGTTCCCACATTACTTGTGGCAATAATTATTGTATTAGTAAAATCAATTACTCTTCCGGTCGAATCCGTTAGTCTTCCGTCATCCAATACCTGTAGGAAAGTTAATAAAATATTGGAGTTAGCTTTTTCTATTTCATCAAGCAAAAGTAGTGCAAATGGTTTTGTGCGAACAGCTTCAGTCAAAATACCTTTTGTTTTAGCATCGGGAGATCCAATAAGCCTGTCTATGCTGTCAGCCTGCTGGTATTCAGACATATCCAGCCTAATCATGGTTTTTTCATCACCAAAATATTCTCTAGCTAAGGCTTTTGCGGTTTCAGTTTTTCCAACACCCGTTGTTCCAACAAACAAAAAGCTGGCAATTGGTTTGTTTTCATTTCTAATCCCAACTCGCGCTCTTTTTAGCGCGGCTCCAACTTGCACAAGGGCTTCATCTTGGCCAATGACCCGTTTTTTTAGAGCTTGCTCAATGTTTAGTAATTTTGTTGATTCCTCTTCAGATAACGCGGATACCGGTACATGTGTTAAAGACGATATTTCTACCGAAACTTCTTCTACAGTTAGATATTTGGTAGAATGTGCAACTCTTGTTGCTGTTCTGTTAATTACATCAATAGCTTTATCCGGTAGTACTCTTTCGTGTATTAGTTTTTCAGAAAGTTCCACAACTTTCTGGAGGGCGGGATATGTGATAGTTATTCCGTAATCCAGCTCAAAGTATTTGGCAGTAAACTTTAAAATTTCTAAGGTGTCGTCTTTTGAGGCTTGAGGTAACTCCATAATCTCAAACATTCTGGCAAAAGAGCCGTTGGGTTCTATATGTTTACGATAATTTTCTATATTTGTAGCGCCAATAAACTGGACTTTTGTGCCTTCTAAATGCGGCTGGAGTAGAGAAAAGATATTTGATCCATCCCCATTTTCATCATTACTACCTGCTATTAAGGTGTGAATTTCGTCAATAAAAAGTACTATATCTCCTGATTTTTCTACCTCCTCCATGATTTTATTAATCTTGTCGGCAATTTCGCCCGGGCTTTTTGCGCCTGCTATTAATCCACCTGTTTCCAGTCTTACGATTCGTTTATACTTTAAATCCCCAAAATCAATGCCTCTTACGATATTAAAGGCCAGACCTTTAACAATTGAGGTTTTACCGCTTCCCGGTTCGCCAATTATTAATACGTTTTTATTTGTACCACTAAGTATTTCAGCTAGTCTTGCAATTTCGGCTTTACGCCCAACAATATCTTTGATCCATCCCTTTTGAGCTTTTTTAGTGAAGTCTTCTGATACTGAATCTAAAAGGGGAGTAACCCTTCCGGTCATGCCTTTGCCAATTCCTCCCATTATAGAAAGGGTATAGTCATCCTGCCAAAAAAATAGTTTACTTAACTTTTCCCTCTCGTCTACTATCCATTTTACGGTTTGACTAACCGTTGCTATGTTTGATTTATAGGTTGAAAGGAGAGTATCGATTTTGGAAATATTTGAAAGTATGGCAAGAAAAAGATCTTCCATTTCCAAGTATCTGGTTTTGTGTTCCAAAGCATTTTTATAAGATGCGGCAAGTATTTGATCTTTGTTAAAGTCGGGAGAGTGGGTGAGTTTTTCTATTAGCTCCCAGGGAAGTTCGGTTTTTCTTAACACATATAAAATCTGTGGGTCGTATTTTAGGTTTGTTAAGGCAGACAAACCTTTTTTCCTAAAATTGTTATAAAAAGCAAGCGTTCTTGGTCTCATTGCTTTTGTAGCAGTATTTTCATTGACTTTAGTAAGTCTTTTTTCAGGAGTGTTTCTGGATAAAACCGTTTTTACAATAAATACCAAAAATATTATTGGTAAAATCCATAGCTTTATATATATGTATCCTGCAAGGGGTATGGCGAACCAAATGATAGGTGTAAAAAAGGTAAGAAGCCATAAGATTAAGATCGCTAGTCCTCCAAATACAATTTCAAACAATCTAAAGAAAAAGCTTATAACTCGACCCGCTCTTGTATAGTCGCCAAAAACGGGGGTAAATAATAGTTTAAAATTTAGACTTAAAGAAAGTTCGTTGTTTAGTAGTGAAACCGCCCTTTGTGATACTACAAACATTTTCTTTGGGGAAAGATATAGAAACCACTTAATAAAATCGATTACGTATCTGAGCAGGATCGGCATGCACTAAGGATAGCGAAAAAAACGCTTTGATACAACACAAACCCCAATAAACCTTAAAAACCCGCCAAGGGTTGATTTACTTGGCGGGTGTGACGGTTACTGCCCTATTGCGTTAAATTCAAAATCGAAGATACCGCTCTTGCCTTGCTTACTGTCCGGAAAGCTTGCCAAAGTGTAAAACCTTAATACATAGCTTTTTAACTCGCCTGTGCCTATTGTTCCAAGGTCGATGCCTTCAGTCTTCCACTTAGTAATTGTCTTGTTGCCTTTTGATGCTCCTATTTCACTTTCTTGGATGATCCCATCAGAATTTGCGTCTGTCCAAACAAAAATCTCTACATATATTATTGATCTCAATTCATCGGGATCATTAGCTGTTGCATAATTGGCGTTAGAAAAAATCCCAAGTGGGGAGCTGGCGTTGTTATACAATTTTAACCCATAATCTTGGTGCCAATTGGGGTTAATGTTACTAAAAGTGGGACCAGGTTTTTCGTCTACTAAGTTTGAGAGTTCAATGCCAAGAGCGGGATTGTTTAGTATCTTTAGATCCCCACTACCTACGTTAAAGGTTGATCCTGCTAACGTACCCTTGTCGGTGAATGCTGCGTATGTCACTCCCAGTAAGGGTAAAAAGACTAAAAGTCCGCACGCTACGGCAAGTAAAACGTGTTTCTTTTTCATATAATCACCTCCTTCCGGTAAATATCTACAGAAAAATGCTAACTAAAACTTATAGGGTCAAATAAATTCAATGACTTTATGCTTACAAACTTGTCGTTTGCAATAATAACGTGGTCCATTAATGCTATGCCAAGATCAGCCCCCGCTTTGGCAACACGTTCTGTGATTTTTATATCCTGAAGACTTGGAGTTGGGTCTCCTGTTGGGTGATTGTGTGTAAGTACAACCGATACCGCGTTTTTTTGAAAAGCAAGCTTAAAAACTTCTCTTGGCGAAACCACGGTTTCGTTTACGGTTCCTATTGAAACTATATCTTTGGATATAAAGTTGTTTCTTGAGTCAAGTGTAACTACATACAAATATTCTTTTTCTTTGCCGTAAAAGTCCTTACATACCAAGTCAAAAACATCCTGCGCTTTTATAATTAATACAGATTCTTTTCCATCAACTATTTTTGCCTCCTTACTAATACGAAGAGCAATTTCGCAAGCCGCTTTTATGGAAGAAGCCTTTGCTACACCTATGTTTTTAAACTGAGTAAGTTCTTTAACATCTAAATTAAGTAAGCCGTTAAACCCGTTGTACTTGGAAAAGATCTGGCCGGCTAGGTCTATCACAGAATTTTTTGTACCACCCGATCTTAAAATAATTGCCAAAAGTTCTGTATTAGATAGGGTAGATATACCGTAATTTATCAAGCGTTCTCTTGGTTTTTCGGATGTGGGAAGATCGCAAACTCGTAAGTCATTCATAAAACTAATATAGGTTATTGCAATATGAATGTATAGATATTAATATCTACGTACATTAGAATATTCTTCTCTGCCGTATGAATACAGACTTATCTACAAAAATAAAAAGACTTCGACTCTCAAAAAACATGTCACAAGATAGGTTTGGAAAAAAGCTTGGATTGTCCGGTAAGACGATTTCTGCCTATGAAAAAGGCAGATCTATTCCTTCACTAAAAGTGTTAGAAACTATGTCTTTGGAATTTGACTCTCCGTTATTTCTACTCAAACGAGAAAAGAAGTATGTGTTGATGGAACAAATAAAAGAGATCAAGAAACTGCTCGAAAATATTTCGGCCGATCTGGGGGCTTAACGCTTTGAGTATTGAGGAGCTTTCCTTGCTTTTCTCAAGAAGTATTTCTTTCTTTCTACCATTCTTGGATCTCTGGTCAAAAGCCCTTGTTTTCTAAGTATTTTTGCAAATTCTTCGTTTGTTTTGGCCAAAGCTCTTGATATTGCGTGGATTACTGCACCCATTTGAGCTGATTTGCCGGACCCTTGTACTTTTATTGTTCCGCTATATTGTGCAGATGGGTGAGATACACCAACTGCGTGAAATGGTTTTAACCAGTTTAATGTGTCTATTTCATTGCTAAAGTAGGTGGAAACATTTTGATCGTTGATTGTGAAATCACCTTTTTCCAATTTAAAAAATACTCTGGCAACTGCGGTTTTTCTTCTTCCGGTTGCTGTTATAAAATTTTCTTTTTGTTTTTCGATTGTTTTAGCCATATATTGTTTACGAAGTAATTACTTCTTTGTTTCCTGAGCTTTATGGGGATGCTCTGCTCCTGCATAAATGTATAAATTAGCCATTCTCAATTTTCTAAGTTTATTTCTTGGTAACATGTTGGTTACGGCGAGTCTTAAAATCTCGGTTGGTTTTCTTTTACGCATGTGTCCAAGGGTTTCTGTTCTAAGTCCGCCCGGAAAGCCTGTATAGTGGTGATATACTTTTTTCTCATCTTTATTGCCTGTTACTGCTATCTTTTCAACATTGGTAACTACAACTTTATCACCAAGTTCTTCGTTAGGAGTAAATACTGCTTTTTCTTTGCCCATTAGTTTTTTGGCAACATTCACAGCTACTTTGCCCAAAATTTCACCTTCAGCATTGATAAAATGCCATTTTTTAATAACTTTTTCAGGATTTGGTGCAAATGTTTTTTTCATTTATTATTCCTTTACCTCTTTTTCCTCAGTTTTATTAGTTTCCTTAACCTCTTCTTTGGCTTTTTTAGCAACAGTCTTCTTTGGTTTATCTATCACAAATTCAAATCTGGCCATTTTTGCTGTATCCCCGCCTCTTTGTGGTAGTTTAACTATTCTGGTGTAACCGCCAACTCTGGTTTCAAATTGAGGTACTATCTCGTCAAACAAGGCTCTGACTGCTTTTTCAGTAGTGAGTCTGGCTTCAGCAAATTTTTGTCCTTTTAGGTTTTTGTTTTGCTTAGCTTTGGTAACAAGTTTTTCTACAAAAGGTCTGGCATACTTGGCTTTTGCTAAGGTTGTAACCACTTGTTTGTATTCAATAATGGAGGTAGAAAGGTTTTTAATTAAAGCCTTTCTATGAGCCGCGTCCCTGCCTAGTTTTTTCTCTTTAACTCTGTGTAGCATAGGTCAAGTTTCAAACTTAATAACTTAAGCTCTTAAACCCTCTTTCTTAAGTAATTTCTTGATTTCAAGTACTGATTTTTCACCAAGGTTTTTGATATCGGATAATTCCTCGTCTGACTTACCGGCTAACTCCTCTAAAGTGTCGATTCCTTGTTTCTTTAAAGCGTTAACGGTTCTTGTTGGAAGAGGCAATTCTTCCACCGCAGTTGATTCTCCGGCTTTTACTTTTGGAGAAGCTGTTTTGCTTTGTTCTTCTTCGTCTGTTTCTACAATCTCATCTTCCCAAACGTTCACTCTTGCATAAAAATTCTTTAAGATTTCACCTGATTTAATGACCGCATCTTTTGCGGTGGTGCTTCCGTCAGTTTCTACGGTTAAGGTTATTTTATCTAGGTTAGTCATCTTACCAAATCTGGTAGGTTCTACTTCGTAATGAGCGGTAATAATTGGAGAGTATGAAGCGTCCAAAACGATTACTCCAATTTTGGAAGTTTGTCTTTCTTCCATTGGTGAGTAACCTGTACCTTTTTCAATGACGATATCGGCCTTAAAGGTAGCGTTTTTGTCGTTAAGTGTGCAAAGTACTAAGTCTTTGTTTAACACTTCAACTTCTGAGGATACTTCAATGTCACCTGCAGTAACACTTCCCGGACCTTTTTTGTTAATTGCTGCGGCTACCGGATTTTGTGAGTGATTAAGAAATCTTACTTTCTTAAGGTTAAGTGTAATTTCAACAATATCTTCTTTTACACCTGATACGGTGGTAAATTGGTGATCCGCTCCTGCAATTTTGACTTGGGTAATGGCAGATCCTTCAAGAGAGGTTAACAAAATTCTCTTTAAAGAATTTCCCATGGTGTGTCCAAAACCTGTTGGGAGAGGTTCAAATACGAAAACTCCGGTATTACCTTTTTCCGAAGCTATGCTAATTTTTAAATCTGACGCGTTAACTTGCATTTTAAAAACTCCTTATCTTGAGTAATACTCAATAATTAACTGAACCTTAATATTTTCAGCTGACTCTTCTATGGATGGAAGCCTGACAAGCTTTACTTGTTTTTCTTTTACGTTAGCTTCAAGCCACTCGGGCATAATAAAGCCTTCTCTCAAATGTACTTTATCAAAACTAAGCGGCTTAATGATGTCGTTTAGTCTAAGCTGAGCGGAAGGAATGGTTTGCTTTTTATCATTTACTTCAAAAACTCCGGATCTTATTAGTTGTCTTGCTTGAGGTCTTGATGTAGCAAAGCCTGATCTGTATACCATATTATCTAGTCTGGTTTCAAGCTCTTGCATTAATACCTCGCCCGTAACGCCTTTTGCTTTTAGAGCTTTGTTTACATATTTCTTAAATTGTTTCTCTAAAACGCCGTAAATTCTTTTTGCTTTTTGCTTTTCTCTCAATTGTTCTCCATAGCCCGAGAGTCTTCTTCTGGAAGTACCGTGTTGGCCGGGAGCTTGAGAGCGTTTATTTAAGGTGCATTTTTCACTTTCACATTTGGTACCTTTAAGATAAAGCTTAACGCCTTCTCTTCTGCATAGTCTGCATTTTGCGTCTTTGTATCTAGCCATTAGATTCTTCTCCTTTTCTTGGGGCGACAACCGTTATGTGGAATAGGGGTTTGATCGGTGATTGCGGTTACGTTAAGTCCTGCGCCTTTTAGTGCTTTGATGGAAGAAATTCTACCCATTCCAGGTCCTTTTACAAATACTGCTACTTCTTTCATGCCTTTTTCGTATGCGTTTTTAGCAACTTCTTCTGCGGCTTTAGTTGCGGCGTATGGAGTTGATTTTCTGGAGCCCTTAAAGCCCGATTTACCTGAGCTTCCTGCAAATAATGCGTTGCCTTCAGGATCAGTGATTGTAATAATTGTGTTATTAAATCCGGCTGAAATGTAAACTCTTCCTGTTGCAGGTATTGTTTTTACTTTATTCTTTTTTGTAGTTTTTGTAGTGACCATACAATATTACTCGCTATTTCTTTGCTAATTTTTTCTTCATTCCTCCTACAGTCTTTTTCTTACCTTTTCTGGTTCTAGCATTGGATCTTGTTCTTTGACCTCTTACGGGAAGTCCTGCTTTGTGTCTTTTTCCTCTGTATGAACCAATTTCAATTAGTCTTCTAATGTTTTGTGAAACTACTCTTCTAAGCTCGCCTTCAGTTGGTATGCCAAGTTCAGCAATTTGAGTTCTGATGGCTGCAAAATCGGTTTCGGTTAAATCTTTAACTCTTGTGTCTATGTTTATTTTTGTTGCAGCTAAAATCTTTTTTGCAAGGGTGGGACCAATGCCGTAAATATAGGTTAAGCCTACTTCAATTCTTTTATCGTTTGGTATTTCTGTTCCTGCAAATCTAGCCATATTTTTTTAACCTTGTCTTTGTTTGTGCTTGGGATTTCTTTTACAAATTACCCTCACAACGCCTTCTCTTCTGACAATTTTACATTCTCTGCATATTAACTTTACAGATGATCTTACTTTCATTATTTATTCCTTTTATCTATATCTGTAAGAGATTCTTCCGCGAGTCAGATCGTGGGGAGAGAATTCTACCTTTACTCTATCACCCGGAAGTATTCTTATCTTAAACTTTCGCATTTTACCAGAAAGAGCCGCCAATGCAATAGTTTCCTCGTTATCTAAAGCAACCTTAAACATTCCTCCCATAAGGGACTCTTTTACGACTCCATCTTTAGCTATTATTTCTTTAGTCGAACTCATGCAACATTAATACTATGCGATTACTGGCTAGTATACCAGTAAGGTGTTCAAGATTCTAGCATAATGTATTGCAAAAGCAACAAAATCCATTATCATACCTTTATGCTTGATATTAAGTATATTCGAGAAAATCCTGAAGTTGTGAAAAAAGGTGTTATCGATAAACAACTCTCAAAAACTATTGATATAGATAAATTACTTGAGCTTGATGCCAAGTATTTAGATTTATTACGTAAAGTTGAGATTCACCGTAGCTTAAGAAACAAGTTATCCGAAGATATTTCCAAAGTAGAAGGAGCTGAACGAGAAAAGCTGATTAAAGAAGCAACTGGTGTAAAAACAGAACTTGCTGACATGGAAACTCATCTTAAAGACCTTAAAACAAAGATTGATGAGATGTTGCTGTGGGTTCCAAACCCTCCTGCGGAAGATGTACCTGTTGGAGAAAACGATGAAGGAAATGTTGTAGTTCGCAAAGAAGGTATCCCCGCAGAGTTTTCTTTTACTCCCAAAGAACACCTGGATTTAGGAACAGAACTTGGCATTATTGACACCGAGCGTGGTGCAAAAGTTGCGGGATTTAGAGGCTATTACTTAAAAGGTGACGGAGCTATGCTTGAACAAGCCCTGTTAAAGTACGCTATTGATTTTATGGTAGAAAAAGGTTTTGAACTAATGAGCGTTCCGGCAATGGTTAAGCCTGAGTTTTTTACGGGTACCGGATATTTTCCATGGGGGGATGAGGATCACTATAAAACCCAAGATGATATGGCTTTAATAGGTACTGCTGAAGTTCCTTTAACTGCATATTATGCAGGCGAAGTCTTAAACGAGGACGATCTTCCTATAAAATTTGTTGGCCGAAGTCCTGGGTTTAGACGTGAAATCGGATCTTACGGTAAAGACACTAAAGGTGTGTTTAGAGTTCATCAAATAGATAAAGTTGAACAGGTTGTACTTCTTCCCGCAGATGAAAAGTTATCTATAGCATGGCATGAAAAAATGCTTGGTAATGCCGAGGAGTTACTAAAAAGTTTAGGGATTGCTTATCAAGTGGTACTAATGTGTAGTGGTGATATGGGGGCAGGACAGCGTAAAAAATATGATATAGAGTCGTACTTTCCGGGTCAAAATAAATATAGAGAAACTCATTCTGATAGCTACTTTTTGGATTTTCAGGCTAGGAGATTGAACATTAAATACAAAGCCAAAGATGGGACGGTAAAATACGTATACACCTTAAATAATACCGTTGCTGCAAGTCCAAGGTTGTTGGCATGTATCATTGAAAACTACCAGCAAGAGGATGGTACTATTTTGGTACCGGAAGTTTTACAAAAGTACATGAACATTAAGAAAATTACCAAGAAGGTAAAAGACTAAATTAACATGAGTATATTTGACAATATCAAACTGCCAAAGCTTATTCACATTGTTCCCTCCAAATTTAACGGTAATATCGAAATCTGGCAGTCGGGTAAAACCACAAAACTTATAGCTGATGGTACAGTCCAATCAGTTAACTGGGATTCTCCGGTGGCTGAAAAAATGGTTTTTGGCAGGATGGTTCAGGTGCTAAAACAACAAGAGCCCAATTTGAGAAAGGTTTTAGTCTTTGGTTTGGGTGGTGGGGCGATGCAAAATTTAATCTCCAAATCATTTCCAGGAGTTGAAATTATTAGTGTTGAAATTGATCCGGTGATGATTGATACTGCCAAAGAGTTTTTTAACTTAGATCAAATTCCCAATCATAGAGTTATTAATGATGATGCTTTTAGAGTAGTGGTTGAGCCTGAGAAATTTGATTTAACAATTCAAAGTTTTGATGCGGTTGTGATTGATATTTATTGTGGATCAAAATATCCCGATCTTGGAAAGTCCGGGAATTTTTTTGCGTCAATTAAAAAGATTCTTCATCCTGGGGGTTTAGCAGTTTTTAATAGAATCTATTTGCAATCTCACCAATACGATGTTGATTTATTTGTTAAGGATTTGAGTGAGTTTTTTACTGATGTTAATACGACTACTGTTGCGGGTAAGACAAACTCAGACAATATCCTTATATATGGGAGAGCATAGATGTCTATTTTTCAGGCTGTAGTTTTGGGGATTGTTCAAGGTCTTACAGAATTCTTACCCGTTTCATCAACTGGACATTTAATTATTTTTCCCTTGTTATTAAAATGGCCTCTACCACCTTTGGTATTTGATACCACTTTGCATCTGGCAACTGCTACCTCTCTCATAGTGTTTTTTTACAAAGACTTAGTTGAACTTGCTAGGGCTTTAGTTGGGGATTTAGTTAAAAATAACTTTAGGTTTAAGAATTATTCACCAAAGTCATTAACGGGACTAGCAATTGTTGTTGGTTGTATTCCTGCGGGAGTGCTTGGATTTTTGGCGGGAGATTTTATTGAAAATATTTTTAGGAGTATGGTTTGGGTTGCTGTCTTTTTAATTCTAGGGAGCGTTTTAATTTATATCGCTGAAAGGTTTGCTTTGGTTCATAAAAATTCTCAGTTAGCTGAGCAAGTTTCTCCAAAGAAAGGTTTTTTTATAGGGTTATTTCAAAGCATTGCTCTGCTACCTGGTATTAGTAGATCGGGCTCAACAATAAGCGGAGGTTTGTTTTTTGGTTTAGATAGACAAAGTGCGGTTAAGTTTTCTTTTTTGCTATCTATACCTATTGTATTAGTAGCAGGTCTTTCTCAGTTAGTGTTTTCTTTTGACAAGATGGAAGCTTTACCGCCTATGGCTATTGTTGCGGGGTTTATTTCTGGGTTTGTTAGCGGGTTATTTGCAATCAAGTTTTTGCTGGGTTTTGTAAAAACTAATTCTTTTAAAGTCTTTATTATTTATCGCGTACTGTTAGCGATATTTTTGTTAATTTCTTTTTACACTACGGTGTTATAATCAGCTCGCTATGTTTTTAAAATCACTTTTTGATTCAAACGATAAACAAATAAAAAAGCTAATGCCGTTGGTTGAAAAGATCAACGCTTGTGAAAGTGAAATTGTTAAGTTATCCGAAGATCAGCTAAAAGCAAAAACTACATACTGGAAAGCCGAGCTTAAAAAGCTGGATGAAGATGAGCAAAAAAAGTATTTGGACAAAATTTTGCCCGAGGCCTTTGCTCTTGTTCGCGAAACAGCAAAAAGGGTTTTAGGTAAACGTCATTTTGATGAACAATTAATGGCAGGTATTGTTTTACATCAAGGTAAAATTTCTGAACAAAAAACAGGTGAGGGTAAAACTCAAACTGCAACTCTTCCTATATATTTAAATGCATTAACCGGAAGAGGCGTGCATCTTGTAACACCAAATGATTATCTTTCAAGACATGGCGCGGGTTGGATGGGGCCTGTATATGATTATGCAGGAATTTCGGTTGGAGTCATTATGTCTGAGAATGGTTATATTTACGATAAGGCGTATCAAAGCGCTGAGTTTAACGACGAGTATGCCATTCACCTTAAACCCTCTTCTAAACAAGAAGTTTATAAATGTGATGTGGTCTATGGTACCAATCATGAGTTTGGGTTTGATTATCTTAGGGATAACATGGCTCGTAGTTTGGAAGAAATGGTTCAAACCAATCCAAATGGTGAGTGGGGGGTTCATAACTTTGCTATTGTTGATGAAGTCGACTCTATATTAATAGATGTGGCTCGAACTCCTCTTATTATTTCTACTTCTGCCGCAATGCCAACACAAAGATATTTGCAAGCCTCCTCTATTGTTAAAACTTTAGCTAAGGATCAAGACTACGATGTGGATGAAAAATTTAGAAGCTCGACTCTTACCGACCTTGGTGTTAGACGTGTAGAAAAATTGTTAAACATTGGCAATTTATACGAACAGGATTTTGAAATGGTGCATTTAATTGAGCAGGCATTAACCGCCAGAACTTTGTATCAAAAAGATACTGATTATGTGGTTAAGGATGGCAAGGTGGTTATTGTGGATCAGTTTACAGGAAGACTTTTGCCAAATAACCGTTATTCAAATGGATTACACCAAGCTATTGAAGCTAAAGAAAATGTTGAGATTCAACAGGAGTCTAAAACTTTGGCTGAAATTTCATATCAAAACTATTTTAGAATGTATAAAAAACTTGCGGGTATGACCGGTACTGCTGCAACGGAGGCTGAGGAGTTTTTTAAAATATATAAACTGGAAGTGGTGGAAATTCCAACTCATAGAAAAATGGTTAGAAAAGATAACAACGATGTTATTTATAAAAATGAGGCGGCCAAGTTTAGAGCGGTGGCTGATGAAATTGTTGAAAGACATGCAAACGGTCAACCTGTTTTGGTTGGTACGACTTCTGTTGATAAAAGCCAGTTACTACATGAATTGTTAAGACGCCGTAATGTTCCTCATGAGATTTTGAATGCAAAAAACCATGAGAAGGAGGCTTTGATTATTGCTCAAGCGGGGCGAAAGGGTGCTGTGACTGTGTCTACTAATATGGCAGGTAGAGGCGTTGATATTGTGCTTGGAGGGGACCCTGCCAATCCTGTTGAGCAAGAAGAGGTAAAAACAGCCGGTGGGTTACATGTTATTGGAACGGAGCGTCATGAGTCACGCAGAATAGATAATCAGTTAAGAGGAAGATCTGGGCGACAGGGGGATCCGGGGTCGTCCAGGTTTTATGTTTCTTTGCAGGATGATTTGATGAGGGTTTTTGGTGGGGCGCAGGTAGAAAATATTATGAATAAGTTTGGTTTGGAAGATAATGTGCCATTAGAAGCAGGGATTGTGAGTCGCGCTATTGAAAACGCCCAGAAAAAAGTGGAAGGCTTTAACTTTGATCGTCGTAAACAAGTTGTTGAGATGGACGATGTTATTAATGAGCACAGGGACGTTGTTTATAAACTAAGACGCAGAGTTTTAGAAATGGGTTCAGGAAATTCTGAACATACGGAGTGGTTTTTGCAAAAGCTTGTTGAACATACCGGATTTGATCAAAGTATTTGGAAAAAGTATGAAGAACGAATGGGTCAAGAAACTTGGTTAAACGTATTATCCAGTCTTAGCCTTGGGGTAGTTGATCTTTTGTGGATGGAGCATTTGGTAGACATGGATCAACTTCGAGAGGGTATTGGTCTAAGAGGTTATGCCCAACGAGATCCGATGGTTGAATACAAGCGTGAGGGTCACACTAACTTTGAAGTATTAATTGCAAAAATATATAAAGGTATAGCAGGAAGAATCGAGAAGCTTGAGAGTATGGATTTGTCCCATTTAAATATTTCTAATCCAAAAGTGGCCACTGATGTTAAATACAAACATGGTGAATTGGAGACAGGTGTGTCTACCGAGGGTGCTGAACTTGCTCAAGGTGAACGTAAGGTTGTGGATCAGTCGGGACGTGAGTTAAAGGTTGAGGCAGTGGCTTCTTCTAAAGATGCTGTTGGTAGGAATGATCCGTGTCCTTGCGGGAGTGGGAAGAAGTATAAAAACTGCCACGGTAAGTAACTTTATATACTAATCTGTTTAGCTCCAATATTTATTGTTGACACGAGTTTTCCTATATATTATTATTCGCGCAAGGTCTGGGCCGGTTTTTAATAAAGGTTAACCCATAACGGCCATTGAGTTTGGTACTACACGGCCCAGACCTTACAAGAAAAGAGAGCGCGGGAGTAGCTCATCGGTAGAGCATGACATTTGGGATGCCAGTGTAATGGGTTCGATTCCCATCTCCCGCTTTAGAACCCGAGTACCGTATAAAAAGCCAAAACCTTTTTTAGGTTTTCATTGTGCTTTTTGTGCTTAGCTCGGGTTTCTGTTTTTTGCTATATAATCACCCCATGGAACTTACCCAAAAGAAAGAACAATTCGTTAACAAAATAAAAACTCTCTATCCTAATAACTTTGGAGAAGTTTTAAAAAACATCGAAAATCCTAAACCTGTTACCTTTAGAATAAACACTCTTCTTTTTCCTGCTAAAGACACTGTAGAAAAAACTCAACAAATTTTAGATACACTAACCTCTCTTGGATTTGAAATTGAACAAGGACCCTTGATAAATTCATATATTGTAAAAACCTCTCCCTCAAATCTTAGGCTTTCCGAAACCAAAGCATTTGAAACAGGCCAAATATATATTCAAAACTTATCCAGTATGTTGCCGGTAGAAGCATTGGGTCCCAAACCAACTGATAAAGTTTTAGATTTGTGTGCAGCTCCGGGGAGCAAGACCTTGCAAATTGCCCAAGCAACACAAAACTTAGCTCAAATCACTGCTGTAGAAAACAACCGAAACAGGTTCTTTGCCCTGCAGAAAAATCTGGAAAGCCATGGGGCTAAAAACTTCACACTATTAATGGAAAACGCACAGTATCTAACTAACCGTCATCCCGATTTTATAGAAAGCTTTGATAAAGTATTAGTAGACGCACCGTGTTCCAACGAAGGGCAAGTAGTATTAAATGATATAAAGTCTTTAGCGAGATGGAATCCTAAAACTCCAAAGCATCTGGCTAAACTTCAAAAAAAGCTAATTGCCGAAGGTGCCAAGTTATTAAAGAAGGATGGTACTTTGGTTTATTCAACCTGTACCTTTAGCAAAGAGGAAAATGAAGATGTAGTATCTTGGGTATTAACTAAATTTCCCAACCTTAAGCTAATTGAGCAAAGCCGAGTGCTTCCTAATAATAACTTCACAGGTTTTTTTCTTGCAAAACTTGTAAAATCTGCTTAGCTTTTTTTGCTCCGGCATAATTGGGGTTAATCTGCAAAGCTTTTTCAAACTGTAGCTTAGCTTCTTTATACAAACCCATTTCAAAATATGTATTTCCCAAATTATGCATAGCATCTGCGTAATATGGATCTATCTCAATAGCTCTAGTAAAAGCTTTGACTGATTTGTCAAAATCTTTCTCATTACCATAGGCATCTCCCAGGTTGTTAAAAACTCTGGCACTTTGAGGTGTATGTTTTGAGGTAGACAACCATAATGTTTTTGAACTTTGCCAATCAAATGAACGCGAAAAACTTTTTATTCCGTATAAAATGCAAATCAAAACTACCGCAACAGGTACAAAATACTTTATCCGTTTTTCAAATCTTAAAATAAGCCAAGCTAAGAGCGTGCAGTAAAAAGCTGTTCCAAAATACATGTATCTTTCGGCTATAAAAAAGGCAATTTGCACTGGGCTAAAAGTTGGCAGTAAAGTAAGTGCCATAATGGCCATAAGTCCTGCAACCACTCTTTGCTTTTTCCACAAAAAGACAATCAAACCAAAAACAACTAAAGTTACTAAGATCATGACCAAATACATACTTGCAGGAATAATTTGCCCCTCGTGGAATAGAGTCAGATTTACGGGAAAGACCCATAACTCAACCGCAGTATAAATAGTATAGGGAAGCCTGTTTAAAAGTGGGGTAGATTGTTCAACATTCATACCGTAGGTCAAAGACAATTCGCTTACCCGTTTTTTTGCTGCTCCTGTAAAGATTAATAAAAAAGTAAATAGAGCAATTGTGACAAACGGTAAGGTCCGTTTTGCGGCTTGTACCACTGAAACATTTTTATCAACTATAAAATTTAAAACAAAGATTACAAAAGGTAAAACTAACGGCCAAGGATTTTGTGAAAAAACTAAAATTGAAGCAAAAAGAGCCAAAGAGATAGCGAGATACCTTTTCTTTTGGGATTCGCAATATAATAAGTAAAAAATTAACGAACTAAATTGAAAAACTGCAAACAACAAATATTTATTAGCCATAATCCAATAAATCGGTTCTGTTACAACCGGATGTAGTCCAAAAAGAAGCGCGGTTATAATAGAAGCTTTTTTGCCAAAAAGCATATACACAAGAATTAGTACCAAGACGCAGTTTATAAAGTGAAGAACTACTGCATAAAAATGCAGAGCCAAAGGGTTAGCCCCAAAAATTGTGTAAAAAGCAGAGTAAATAATTGAAGGTAGGTTAAAAGTCTGTAGAGTCGTTAAAAAGTTTTTAAGCTGGTCGTTATTTACAAATTCAGTTAAGTCATCGGCGGAAACAAAGGAGTTAGTAAGGGATTTAATATAAGTTAGAAAACAGACCATTCCCAAAAACAAAATAACCAGTTTATTTGCATACACAAACTGCTTAACTTTAAAAAAGCTATTAATACTTTCCTCAGCTTTTGTTTGTTTCATATAGTGCTATCATTATAAGGCTATGAAAACCGAGTTAAAGAACTTTATTATTGAACTCATAGAAACCTTTGTTAGCTCTTTGGTAGTAATTTTGGTTTTATATATGTGGGTAGCCTTACCGGAGCAAGTATGGGGTGCCAGTATGGAGCCAAACTTTTACACGGGCGAGCGAGTGTTGGTGGAAAAAGTCACAAAACATTTTTCAGATTACGAAAGGGGAGATGTAGTGGTTTTACATCCGCCTGAAAATGACAGTATAGATTACATTAAAAGAGTGGTAGGCTTACCGGGGGAAATGGTTAAGATTTGGGACTGTAAAATCTACGTGCTACAAGGTGAAAATAAGTTTGAGTTGACCGAGCCTTATATATCGGATGACATGTGTACATCAGGAGGTCCCAAGGTTTCGGAAGGTCGTTATTTGCAAATTGGCGAAAATGAATACTTTGTTTTGGGCGACAATAGGCCAAATTCTGCCGATTCTCGCTATTTTGGAACAATAACTAAAGAAAGAATCGTAGGTAAAGCCATATTTAGATTCTGGCCACTTAACAAGGTTGGATTTTTATGATAGCTTGTATTGTGGATCTAGGTGTTGACAAGCACAATCCCGTGTGTTAAGGTACGCTCTGTCATTTAACATAAGTGCGGCTATCCCCGTGCTTTTTTGTATATATTTGAAACCTACAGCAGAATTATTATATTAAGCTCTAGGGAAAAGTTAGGATTTATAAATTAATGCGCCATAATTTTTCAAAGAGAAAAGCTTCCCTACCTTTACCAAATTTGTCATCTGTCCAATTAGATTCATATGAATGGCTAAAAAAAACCGGCATCAACGAGATACTGGAAGAACTTGGTACCATTGAAGATTATTCAGGAAGAGGTTGGGTCTTAAAGCTTACAAACCCACAAATCGAGAAAGAAAACATTACCGTTGAACAAGCTCTCCATACAGGGAGAACTTATGACGCACCCTGGTACCTTACTACAATTATTGAAGATCCCTTAGCAAAAAAACAAAAGAAACAAGTCATCTATATGGGTGACATTCCCCTTATGACTGATCACGGCACTTTTATTGTTAACGGTGTGGAAAGAGTTGTTGTTAACCAATTAATCAGATCAGAAGGTGTACTATTTACCGGTGCCAATTCCCCTATTACAGGTCAATTTTTGGCAGGTGCAAAAGTATTACCTAAAAACGGTGTTTGGTTAGAAATTGAAACTGCCAGAAGCGGTGTTATTAGCGTAAAAATTGATAGAAAAAGAAAAATCACCATTACTACTTTATTAAGAGTATTTGGTTTGGAAACAGATGAAGAAATTAGAAAAATTTTCACAACGGTTGAAACCAGTCCTGAAATTAACTACACAGACGCAACCTTAGCAAAAGATCCTTCATCCTCATATGACGAGGCTTGTATTGAAATCTATAGAAAAATGAGACCCGGCGAACCTTTGGTGATTGAAAACGCCAGAGCTTTGGTTGAATCAATGTTTTTTAACAAGAGACGCTACAGTCTTGGTGAAGTTGGTAGATTTAAAATGAATCAAACCTTGGGATTAAATATTCCTAATGATTCCAAAAACAGACTATTACAATTAGAAGATTTAATCAAGATCGTTTCCAGAATTGTTGAACTAAATAACGGGATGGGAAAAATCAGCGATATCGACCATTTGGGTAATAGAAGAGTTAAAGGCGTTGGAGAACTATTGCAAAACCAAGTAAGAATTGGCTTTTTGCGCATGGAAAAAAATATTAAAGAAAAAATGAGCTTACAGCCAAGAGAAGAATTACCTGAACCATCAGTGTTAATTTCTCCAAGAGCGGTTGCTGCTAACATTCACAGCTTTTTTGCATCAGGTGCGTTATCTCAAATGCAAGATCAGCAAAACCCGTTAACCTCGTTGGACCATTTAAGAAGACTTTCTGTTATGGGTCCGGGCGGTTTAACTAAAGAACGTGCCAGCATGGCAGTAAGAGATGTTCATTATTCTTCATTTGGTAGAATTTGTCCGGTTAGAACTCCGGAAGGTCCAAACATTGGTCTTATTAACTATTTAGCAATGTACGCAAAAGTTAATAAATACGGTTTTATTGAAACTCCTTATTATAAATTGGATAAACAATCTGATGGTAGAATAAAAAT
Source organism: uncultured Candidatus Saccharibacteria bacterium (assembly GCA_964427965.1). Lineage (GTDB taxonomy): Bacteria > Patescibacteriota > WWE3 > UBA101185 > UBA10185 > CAYRWK01. The sequence continues at coordinate 33,420 of CAYRWK010000002.1, forward strand.
GACCGATAAAGTTGAGTATCTTGCCGCGTATGATGAAGATCTTCACTACATTACTGATGCGTCTATTGAGGTAGATGAGAAAGGTTATGTAACTTCAAAACAAGTACCTTTAAGAAAAGAAGGTAATTTTACACTTGGTGATATTTCTTTGGCAGAATATGTTGAAGTTATGCCTAGACAAATTGTTGGTATTTCAGCAGGGTTAATCCCATTTTTGGCAAACGACTCTATTGGTAGAGCTTTGATGGCAACTCAACAAATGTCTCAAACCGTACCTCTTATTAAACCCGAAACTCCACTTGTTGGAACCGGTATTGAAGACTGTATTGCTCAAAACGCACATGCAGTTATTTTGGCAGAGGACGATGGGCAAGTTACCTATTCTGATGCTGCGGTTGTAAAGGTTACCTATAAAAAAGCTGGAAAAGCCGAATATAAAGTAGCCAAATTCCAAAAATCAAACTTAGACACTTGTTACAACCAGTACGTTAAAGTTGTAAATGGCCAAAAAGTCAAAAAAGGCGATGTACTTGTTGAGGGACCGGGCGTTAAAGACGGTGAACTTTCAATTGGAACAAACGTTAAAGTAGCCTACATGATTTGGGAAGGTTACGAATTTGAAGATGGTATTGTTATTTCAGACAGACTTGTTAGAGATGACGTATTAACATCAGTTCACGTTTCTGATTACTGTGTATCGGTACTTGAAACCAAACTTGGACCTGAAGAGATTACCAGAGACATTCCAAATGTTTCAGAAGACGCGTTAAGAAACTTAGATGAAACAGGCATTGTTGCTATTGGATCAAAAGTAAAATCAGGAGATATCTTGGTTGGTAAAATTGCACCAAAAGGTGAGCTTGATTTATCCGCTGAAGAAAGATTGTTAAGAGCTATCTTTGGTGAAAAAGCAAAAGATGTTAGAGATAACTCTTTAAACATGCCACATGGTGAGCACGGTGTTGTTATTGGCGTTAAAAAAGTAACCAGAAAAGAAAACGAAGAGTTACCTGCAGGAGTGTTAGAGGAAATAACAGTTTATGTTGCTCAACAAAAGAAAATTGAGGTTGGGGATAAACTAGCCGGTAGACATGGTAACAAAGGTGTTATTTCAGCTATTGTTCCTGTTATTGACATGCCTCGTATGGAAGATGGAACCCCAATTGATATCGTTTTTTCTGCCGCCTCAGTACTTGCTAGAATGAACGTTGGCCAAATTTTGGAGGCTCCTCTTGGTATGGCGGGTAAAAAACTTGGTAAAAAATATTCAATTCCTCCACTTGAGGCAGTTAATGAATTAGATATTCAAAATGAATTAAAGATAGCGGGTCTTCCGGTTTCAGGTAAGGTCAAACTTATTGACGGTCGAACCGGAGATTCTTTTGATAATGAAATCGTTATCGGGGAAACATACATCTTAAAACTTATCCATATGTCTGAAGAAAAGATCCATGCCAGATCAACCGGACCTTACTCATTAATTACACAACAACCTTTGGGCGGTAAAGCTCAATTTGGTGGTCAGAGATTTGGAGAAATGGAAGTCTGGGCTTTGGAAGCTTATGGTGCCGCTCATGTTCTAAAAGAAATGTTAACTATCAAGTCTGACGACTTGATTGGTAGAACACAGGCGTACAGCGCAATGATTCAAAACAAACCTATTCCGGAATCCAATATCCCGGAAACCTTTAAACTGTTGGTTAGACAGATGAACGGTTTAGGTCTTGGTTTGGAAGCTATTGGGGGAGAAGATACACCCGAAGAGCCCGTTCAGGAAGCCGCCGATGTAGCGCAAGAAATTATAGTTGACACATCCGAAGCACAAAGTGATCTCTCGGATACCGAAGAACTTAAAGAGGAGGAAACTTCAAAATGAAATACTTAAACGATTTAAAAAACTTTGATGCTATAAGAATTTATCTAGCCTCTCCTGAGGAGATTCTTTCTTGGTCATTTGGTGAGGTAACCAAGCCTGAGACTATTAACTATAGAACCTTTAAGGCTGAAAAATATGGTTTATTTGATGAACAGATCTTTGGACCGGTAAAAAACTATGAATGTTATTGCGGTAAGTACAAAGGTATCAGATACAAAGGCGTTATTTGCGACAAATGCGGAGTTGAAGTTACCCACTCAAGAGTAAGAAGAGAAAGAATGGGTCATATAAATCTTGCAAGTCCGGTGGCACACGTTTGGTTTTTTAGAGGTATTCCCTCAAAGATGGCTTTATTATTGGATATTTCTCCAAGAAGTATTGAGTCTGTTATTTACTTCTCGTCTTTTATTGTAACCGACTTTAACGGTAGTAAAAAAGCTTTGGCAATTTCCAATGTTGAAAAAGATTTGATAACTGCAAAGAGCCAGATCCAAAAAGAAATGGATTTACAAGTAGGCGAGCTTGATAAACAAATCGATGAGCTATCCAAGAAAAAGGATGAACTTAAAGCTCAAGAGGAAATCTTAAAGTTGAAACAAAAAGCTCAAGGTATAAGATCCGCTTTTGAAAAGAGAATTGAAGATCAGGAAAAGAGTTTTAAACTGATTCAAAAGAAACTTGAAAGCATTGAATTGTATACCGTTTTGTCTGACAACGAGTATGTAAACCTCAGCGTTTACTTAGATGTGTTTACCAAAGTCGAGATTGGCGCCGAAGCCTTAAAAGGGATCTTGGAAAAGATGGACTTGAATGTAGTTTCAGCACAGCTAAGAAGCGATTTAGAAAATGCCAAAGGCCAAAAAGCCGCTAAACTTGCAAAAAGATTAAAAGTCGTTGAACAGTTTAGAAGAGCTAGTATTGAGCCTTCCAGAATGATTCTTTCTGTAATTCCGGTAATTCCACCTGATCTTAGACCTTTAGTACAGCTTGAAGGTGGAAGATTTGCATCATCCGATTTAAACGAGTTATACAGAAGACTTATTAACAGAAACAATCGTTTGAAAAGACTTTTGGATCTTGGGGCTCCTGAGATTATTATTAGAAACGAAAAAAGAATGCTTCAGGAGTCTTTGGATGCGTTATTTGACGCTTCAAAGCAAAGACAAAAGACCAGAATTTCAAAAGGCAAGAAAGAACTTAGATCCTTGTCAGACATGTTAAAAGGTAAACAAGGTATCTTTAGATTAAACTTACTTGGTAAAAGAGTCGACTACTCCGGTAGAGGCGTTATCATTAACGGACCGACTCTTAAACTTAACGAATGTGGTTTACCTAGAGAAATGGGCTTGGAATTATTTAAACCATTTGTGTTAAGAGAAATTTTGGCTAAAGGCTATGCTCCAAACGTTAAGAGTGCAAAATACTTTTTGGATGCAAGGTCAGCCGAAGTATGGGAAATTTTAGAAGATGTTGTTAAAGATCATCCTGTGCTATTAAACAGAGCTCCAACTCTTTGGAGACTTGGTATTCAAGCATTTTATCCAAAATTAATTGACGGTAATGCTATAAGACTTCACCTTTGCGTTTGTTCAGGATTTAACGCTGACTTTGACGGTGACCAGATGGCTATTCATTTACCATTATCCGAGGCTTCCGTAAAAGAGGCTAGAGAAAAGATCATTTCAACAAATAACTTGCTTAGCCCATCTGATGGATCTCCGATGTCGGTACCTAACAAGATTGTGCTTTTTGGTACTTATTACATGACTTCAATAGATGTGGAATTGCCGGTTTACGGATCTATTTTTAGTGACTCTCAAGAAGTTTTGTATTTCTTAGACTTATTCAAAGGTACAAAGATTGCACTAAGACAAAGAATTAAAGTCAGAATTAACGGCGAAATTATTGAGACTACTCCCGGTAGAATTTTGTTTAATAAAGTCCTTCCGGAATCCTTTGGATTTGTTAACAAGGAAATGACAAAGAGTGGTATCAAAGCTTTACTTGCTAAGGCTTTTGAGTGTGAGACTAATGATGTCATTGTGAAACTCATTGATGACTTAAAGGATTTGGGTCTTAAGTATGGAACAATTTCAGGTCATTCCTTATCGCTTGACGATATTAAAGTTCCTGAAAAACGTACTGAGATTATTGCCAAAGGTTATACAGCTGTTGCTGATATCGATAAAAACTTTAGAAGAGGACTTATTACAAAAGCTGAAGCTCAAAGACTTACTGAGGATACATGGAACCAAGTAACATCTGAAGTTGATAATGAGGTTTGGGCAGGACTTTCCGATACAAACCCGGTTAAGATTTTGGTTAAGTCGGGTTCTACAAGAGCTTCACGTGACCAGGTCAAGCAGATTTCTGGTATGGTTGGACTTGTTTCCGATCCTACAGGACATATTGTGCAACTTCCAATTCTTGGTAACTATAAAACAGGTTTGTCAGGTCTTGAGTACTTTGTGTCAGGTAGAGGTGCAAGAAAAGGTTTGGTTGATAAAGGTCTAAAGACCGCTGATGCAGGTTACCTAACAAGAAGACTTGTTGATGTTGCTCAAGATGTTTTGGTAAGAGAAGAAGATTGTGGTACCGATAAAGGTCGAGAAATCACAGTAGGTGAGGATACTTTACTTCAAAAATTTGCAGAAAGAGTTGTAGGAAGATACTTAGCTTTAGATGCAAAGGCAAATGGTAAATCTGTTGTAAAAGCAGGAACTTTGTTAACACTTGATGAGGTTAAAGCTATTGAAGATGCTAAGGTTGAAAAGATTTGTATTAGATCTCCGATGAGCTGTGAGACTAGAAG
>CAYRWK010000003.1:0-30488 GCA_964427965.1 uncultured Candidatus Saccharibacteria bacterium
TGGTAATCACTCCTTACGCCATAAATCCCGAACATAAAAAATTTATTGATAATTTAGCCGGTTGGCATAACACACATAATCTATATCCTTCTAAAACCACCGGGGCTATTAGCGAGGACATAATTAACGACCCTAATCTTTTTGAACAATTGTGTTTTACCATAAAAAACAACCCCGGTATTGAACTTATGCCATACAGACACACCCAAGAGTTTTTTAGATTGGTTAGTGTGTTAAAGGATGCGGGGCTTGAGTTTTCTACCCCAGAAACACCCAACCCGCTTGATATGTTTACGGAAAAATATTTTCATAGCAAAAGGGGATTTAGGCATTTGTGGGAATTAGCAAAAGATCCCAAACTAAAAATCAGTATACCCATGGGTTTTATTACTTTTTCTAAAAAAGAATCGATTGAGGCCGCGTATTGGTTTTTAACCAGAAAAAAGGATTTTGTCTTAAAAATTAATGAGGGTTCACAGGGAATTGGTATTGCGTTATTTAACTACAAAGACTTTCCGGATGATAAAAAAGCATTTGAGCAAAAACTTGCCACTTTTATTGCAGAGGATGTTTGGAATCAGTCGTGTATTGTGGTTGAGGAAAAGGCTGATGTAGATAAAGCAATGTTTGGTGGATCTCCTAATGTTGAGTTAAGGATTCTTAAAGATGGAAGGGTTGTTAGAGAGTATGGTTGCGAGCAGGTTTTGGATAAGGATGGTAAGACGTTTAGGGGTGTAGCTATTCACAAAGGGGTGGTTAGCAGCAAGTATATTAAAACAGCCTTTAAAGCCGCCGAGTTGTTTGGTACAAAACTTTCGTATTATGGGTATCGCGGGGTTTTTGATATGGATCTTGTGGTTTCTAAATCCGGTGAGCTATTTGCGGTTGAATCTAACCTTCGACGAACGGGAGGTACTCACATTCATGAGTTTTGCACCACTCTTCTTGGTAAAAATTACTGGAATAAGCATTATGTGGTAGCTTACGAGTTAACTTTGGATGAAGGTAAGACGCCTGAGGAGAAAGCTAAGTTGCATAGGGATTATGTGACGGTTAGTAAGTTGTTGGAGCCAATAAAATATGACCATAGCAAAAAAAGAGGCGTGATGTTTGTGAATCCTGACTTATTGGAGGTTGGTGTGTTGTCACTGCTGGTGGTTGGGAAGAATAAGGTTGAGGTGGGTGGGTTTTTGAATACTATTTCTAAAATCTCTACTCGATAACTTTTCTATTTTGTTTGACAAACTTTTTTCCAGTGCTATGATTAATGCCCAAATAAATATTACACTTTTCAAGTGTCCGCACTTTGAAAACTAGGTTTAACCAGTTTAAAAGTTGGGAACAATTTTTTATTTTTTCAAAAATACAATCTTAATATCCAGTGGCTAAACCACCCAGAGAGCACGTTTTGTGTCAATTTATTGATGCACAGCGTGTTCTTTGTGTGCTAGGCACAAGGAATAATGCCAAGAAACAAAAACAAATATACAAATGAACGAAAGGAGATTGCCGTGAAAGCGTTGCGCTTGCTTGTGCTCGTATCTACAATCGTCGTGCTGACAGCTTGTGATTTGCCAACGACGATTCAATCTTACGAACCTCCTGAAGTGCCAGGACCTGTGATGCCTACCCCAGGAGCACCTGTCGGTGTTTGGGTGCCTGAAACTGAAGTTCCTGACGATTTAGCGTGGCATTCGGTCACCGTATCTCACGAGGTATACCAAGTTAGCTCGTTAGTTTGTGAGATCTACATCACGTCGAGTGGCAGGACGGTCGAGGTAAACTGGTCGAGAAGTGGTTTTTTTGCCCACCAGTTTATTGAGTATCTACCTTCTGATAATGCAACTGAGTTTCGCCATGTGTACCAGGAGTGGACGGTACATAAAAAGGCGGATCTTAGCGAGGGGGATATCGTAAAGATGGGCTTTTATGATATTGGGTTCATCTACTTCCGCCTTCTTGAAGGGGGAACTTGGGAGGTAGGTGTGCCATGAGTTCTTTGAGTTCCAAAAGTGTGGGTCCTAGCTCAACTACACTGCGGACGTAACCGCTTGGTTTTGTTGTCTGATTCCAAGCGGTTACTTCTTTTGTGTAGTAAGTTTTACACTTTTGGAAGAAGCTCTAGCAAACACTCCGTCAGCTTAACCTTATCGTGCACCAACAGACTTCTTTTAATAGAGTCAGCACCGTTAGCTTTGGTTAAAGCAATAGAATAAAACTTACCATCAATTATTTTGTAGTCTTTTTGGGATTTTAAATCGTTGATTACCGGATAACCTTTTTCTTCTTCGTATGCTTTTAATACTTCATCCGGAATCATTTCAGAGTTAACAATTACAACATGCGGGTATCTACCCATATATTTTCTGACCACATCTACGTGTTTTTTAGCAGTGTAACCGTGGGTTTGAGTGTGTCTGGTCATAAGATTTTCTATGTATACAATTTTTGCTTTGGTTTCTTGCATGGCTTTTTTCATACCTTTAACTACAAAGTTTGGAAGAATGCTGGCGTATAAGTCTCCCGGTCCTGCAACAATCATGTCGGCTTCACATAAGGCTTTTTCCGCTTGAGGATTGAGTTTAGCTTGTGGGGATAATCTAACGCGTTTAATAGCTTTTCCACCTTCTTCACATGGGTTTAAGTTATTTTCACCAATAACAAATGAACCGTCAGTGTATTCAATGACTAAATCAACTTTGTCTGTGGTAACCGGTAAAATATTGCCCTCGAGTCTGAAAACTTTTCCTGCAATGTCTAAAGCTTTGGGGGTTGATCCACTTAGGTCTTGAAGAGCGGTTAGGATTAAATTACCCAAATTATGACCTTTAAGACCCTCACCTTGCTGAAAACGATACAACAATAGGTCTCTAATCCACGATTGATCGTTTTCGCGTGCCAAGGCCGCTAGAGATTGTCTAAGATCCCCTACAGGTAAAAAGCCAAATTGGTCTCTAAGCCTTCCTGTTGACCCGCCTGAGTCTGCCATAGAAATTATCGCTGTAAGATCTACGTATACTTTTTTTAAACCGGAAAGTACAACAGATGTACCGGTTCCTCCACCAATTACTACTATTTTCTTTTTTGCTCTTATTGCTGAGGTCATATTAGTATTAGCTTTGTCAGCTTATCTGGGGTGAGTGAGCTAGAATATATTATATACTGTTTTAAGTTTGGATTTATTTTGTAACTGATATTTATCAAAACTTATATTATTTTGTTTTTGAGGTATAATGTGAAAATGCGAAGTAATAAACCCATCACCAATTTCAATATTGAAAGAACTGATATTGCTGTTGTTTTTAGTGAACTTAACCATGTTTACATTTCTGAGGAATTGTTTAAAAAAATCGTTGAACTAGAAAAAGATAAATTTGGTACAACATTAATACGTGATCCAAACCCCCAGCATCCTTTCCTGCAACTGACTTTGCCTAAAAGTGGGATACTTATTCAAGTTTTGGATAAGAAGCTTGTAATAAGTGATAACAGCAGAGTATTGCCTAAAGACTCGGAGCTTATTAAGAGGTATTTCGCCAGCGTTTACTACTCTTTACGTTCTGTTCCTTGCGAGCCCATTGCTTTTGGCTTTAATTATGGGATAGTAATACAGAATGGCGTTCAAAAGCTCGATACAGCTCTTGGGATATCTACATTATCCAAGGGTATTAGGAAAGATGTAGATAGCTACAATATTTCTTTTGGGTTTAAAGATGGTACGACAAAATATAGTATTTTTGTAAATACTGTAGGAAATACTCGAAAACTTCAGCTTAATGCACATATAGATTCTCCAGATTTATTGGTTGACAAGAATAAAATCAAATCATTGTATGAGGAAAATTGGGATTATTTTGTAAAATTTTATCAGGATTTTCTATGAATAGTAATCAAGTAAAAACAATCAGCGAACCTTTTACTAAAATTGGTGCGTACGTCATAGGTTACGACAACGAAAACGTTACCCGGAGTCTACGATATCCATCCATGACTGTTTTTGAGGATTACGCAAATTCTGTTACTTCAAGCGAAAACACCTACGATCGACCTAAACAGAAAGCCACACGTATTATGGGAGAAATTATAAAGAACTCCGAAAATGAGAACTGGGAATTTGGAAGCTTAGACTCCTCTAATTATAAGGATTTTCTTTTCAAATAAACTATGCCCGCGATGTTAAAAGTATTTGTAGATGCAGATGCTTTTGTTGCAAGTTTTAATCCAAGCGATACAAATAGAGAAAAAGCTGAAAAGTGTGTGGCTTATTTAGAGAATAATAATGCGAGCTTATACACATCTGAATTAGTGTTGTTGGAGACAGCAAACGTAATTATTAACAGGGTAAAAAGTACACAGTTGAAACGTATACGAGACTATGTTAGAGGTATACATAGGAGCAATTACACGATATTACCCTTTAATTCCCTGATATATAATGCTGGAATGAAGATTTTTGAAAACCAAACATCGAGAAAGATTGGCGCATTTGACTGTTGCCATATAGCGACCATGAAAGAAAACGGGATAAATTTAATTTTTTCGTTTGATGATGGCTATAAAAAAAACAAGATAGACAGGGTAATTGATGTGATTTAACTTTTTTGGCAGGATTACTGGTGACCCTGGTGGTTTCTAATTGGAACACCCTGCTAGAATCACTAAGGCAAATATACAACACCATGAAACTTTTGGAAACACGCAAGGAAATGGCTTATTCTTTCGCTTAATTGTGTTAGGTGATATTTACCCATTGGGGAGTAGAACTATACGTGACTAATGTTCGAATGAGCCCTACTTTATGTTTTGTACCCTTTTATAGCCCAGATTATCACGATATTTCGTAGGTATAAGATCTACAAATTTGCTCATCATGTATGTTTTTGATCTCTTACCGTTAGACATTCTAGGTGCTATAAACCATCTATTGCTTATAGAGTAAAATTTCTTTCGGGTACGTGTAAGTGCAACTAAAAACTGGGCTAATTCGACATCAGTTACTTGGAGAGGATCTTTAGGCAGTATTCCGTTGTTTACTCCTAGGAGGAATACATGCCCTCCAGAAAGTCCTTTTGCACCTTGATAGGTTGTCAGTAGAACGGAGGGGCGCTTTTTTTGTACATCTGGTGTTTCGGAACTAGTCGAATCCTCGATTGCGAAAAACTTTATCAAATCCATTGCGTGTTTTGGACACAGATTGTTCAACTCTTCGGCGAAATTAGTTGCGTCCCATTTACCAGCTTGATAGTCTTTAGTTAGGCTAACAATCTTTAAAACGTCTTCAACAAGATCGCTTTGTAGACAGTCAATAATCTTGATAGATTCCTCACTTTTTTGGATTATATCCGATTGTATCTTTTCATCCGACACCAGCATTTCAACTACTAGCCTCCAACCAAGATTCGATTGTGGGTTTTGCACTAAAATCCTAATTGCGTCCGTGAAGGAATATCGGATAGTATCACTACTTGTAAAATCGACGCAAAAGTCTTTTGATAATTCACTATGTATCTTTTCCAAATAATGTCTTGGGCCAATTATTAATGCTGTTGGATATTCGGAATCAGGTTTATAGGAGTCAGCAATATCCTCGCTGTCGATTGAATTTAGTTCTGACTTAATAAACTTTATAACGGCGCTGATGGTGGAACACTCAGCAATTACTATCCTAGGATGTTTCCTCGAATCGGACTCCTTGTCTGGTATATAACATTTGTAATTTTTTTTGATTCTATCTTTCAGATAGCCTTCTTTCGTCGCATTGGCAATAAAGTCATTTACAATATTTACGATAACCTCGGGACAGCGACTACAGTAAGGTAATTCAAAACACTCGTACCTACCCGCATAATAAAGCTGTCTGATGAAACTAGGTGAGGAAAAACGCCCACTATATAAGGCCTGGTCGTCATCACCCGCGACCAGGATATTGCCACTATGTTCTAGTAGATTTATAAATTCAGTTTCAAGTTTGTTAAAATCTTGGTATTCGTCAATTACTATTTGTTGATATTTTGGTAATATGGATGGGTTTTCTTGAACAAGCTTTAAATATCTATAAACAACATCGTCAAAAGATACGGTGTTGTAGTAATCGCTACGTTTTAAATAGAATTGGATCTCAAGACCTTGCTCGTCTAGATTTTGGAATTTCGACGTAAAGTCACTCAACTCTGAACTTAAAAGAGCTGCATCTCTCTTGATAATATCTGGAAGAAAAGGCTCCAGATTAAAATCAGAGCTGTTTTTATGAAGTTGCCATTTGCAAAACTCGTGAAAAGTTCTAACTTCAATAGACTCGTCAAATTTTGCACGCATCTCATTTACAAGTTTTCGAATAAATGTTATTGCTAATTTTTTACCAGGTATCTTCTTAAACACCTGTGTGAAGGTATAAGTTTTTCCTGTACCTGGACCTGCGACGAGTAATTTTAGTTTTGCGGATGAGTTTAATATTCTATCCGTATACGAACTTCTATCCAACTTTTGATTCTCGTCAAGGGTAAGTTCTGACATGCTTTTATCCAACAAAATAGAGCTCTTTATTAAATCCACCAATTCCGACTTGTTCTGCTTCACCATTTACGATCTTTTCGAAATCACGGCATGCGAAACACCCATTTCGAGGGCACGCTAAGTTTCCAGCATGTTTAGATTCCTTTATTTTAAGAGCAAGCTCCAAGATTCTTTTGTAAGATTCTTTAATATCAGGCAAATCCACGTTGGACAGACTATGATTCAGGTACAAATACCAATAATTTAAGCTATTCACTGTTTCCTTCTTGAGTATGTGCAAAAGAAGGGCATATATCTGTAACTGTAGGGGATCGGATTCCTCTTCTTTACTGGTTTTGAAGTCTATAATTGATAATCCTCCCGTGTTGGGGTTTAGATCTATCCAATCGATTTTCCCACAAATTCTAATTTCCTCTTTTTCTGATAACCAAGCGTCAATCAAGCTTTTCTCTAATGTGTGCGTTGGATTTTCTAGTATATGTTTGTTATCCATTACTGTCTGAATCATCTTTAATCCCTTTGCTCTATACATCTCAAACTCGTCCTTGCTTGTGAAACCTCCTTTTTTACCAAAGTGTTTCGAGAATTCCAAATCGAACACATCCGAAAGAACCTCACTAAACCTGACATCTGGACTAAGCTTTGCAAGAGGCTCAAGAACATTATGGACGGCGGAACCTAAGGCTAAGGGAGGCTTTACAACTTCGATTTTTCTACCTGTATTCGGATTTTTATAAACATTTTTCAAAAAATAAGCTCTGGGGCACTTAATAAAGTCGCTTATTGAGGAGTAGGACACCCAAAGAGCTTTGAATTTATCACTCATTGGACAACCCTTTCTTTTGAAGGTTTTCAAGGTAGTCCTTAATAATCATAGTAGCCTTGCAATCGTCCTCATTGTATTCAAGGATTCGGTTCAAATCCTTTTTATCATTGGTTTGTAAATAGTGGTTGTACCATTGAATAGATTCAGCACCAGAAGGGGATTTATCTCTCCACTTGAATCCAAGATATTGGGCTATAGCCTTCAAGGAGTAACTTCCCAGGGGCCAGTCGGTACTTTTGCTTATTAAGTGTGTATAAAGATCAACGGCTTTGGTTGGATCAAAGAAATTATCGAGTTCTTCGTCTGTAACAACATTTGGATATGTTTCGCGCATTTTCCTATAGGTGGTTTTTTCATGGGGGGCATAGTAATAGACTGCATAATCATCTTTGGGTAAAGAGCGAATATAAGCCCAAAACTCCGACCAAGCTTTTTCTTCTGCGTCAGGGCTGTTATTTTCCGCAACAAAGGGCACAAAGCGCTCCTTATTACCTACACGTTCGTAGACCCCATGAAGATATACCAATTCCTGTGTTGGATCGTCTTCAATATCGAAAAAAAGTTCATATGTTTTCTGTGGAAAGTCAAATCGTTTATAAATAACAGGAGATGCTTTGGTGTGCAGCATCAAGGCACGTCTTACAACCTTTTGTATGGTTTTTTCACCTATACCGTATAAGAAATTTTTGTCCAAAAGCTTCTTTTCGAAAATGTTTGGTAAATTAATACCGATAATATCCACTACTTTTTCAATACCTAAGTCTTCATTTATCTTGTCTCTTCTGCTTCTGCCAAGAGAGAAAAGCGCTGTAAGATCATCGCTATCCTCAACCCATTTTTTACAGCTTTTATACCAGGGACAAAGTTTGCAGATTCCAGATAAAGCTGGTTTATTTTGTGTTTTGTTTTCTAACAGATATTGAACTTCATTTCTTGTTTCAAAATAGTATACCCACCAAGTGTTTTTATTCCGTACACTAATTTCCTGAGTAAAGTCATAGACAATTTCTTTTCTATGAATATCAATAATTAGCCCTTTGTCCAAATTCGCAAAACCTAGTTTCTTTAGTATTTCCACATAATGACACAGCTGTATGGCGTAATGTTTTTTATATTTTTGATCGTCTTCTTCCTCAGAACCTTCATACCCACGTCCGCTTTTTATATCTAGAGGCATATACATGCCATCGGACTTTCTTTTAAGCAAATCAGGAATTCCTAATAGATTTTCTGAGATCAGAACTCCTTGGAAAATCAACTCTGTACCTTTTTTCATCTCAGAAAGTGTTTTTTCAAAGCGCTCTTGTAACGTACCAGCGGACAGGTCTATAAATTCACCGAAAGTTGCTATAACGTTTTTTTCGTGTTGGGCACCTTTATCCCAAAGCAGCTGAACAAATGGGTTAGGTTCTGGATTTTTTTCCTCTTGAGTGCCGTGTTTATCCCTCCATACTCTATGGGGGCACTGTGTATAGTTATATAAGGCCGATGCTGTAATATATTCCATATTTATGGGCAGAAACTTATTGATCTACTATTTGATCAATTTGCTTCATGATTTTAATTGTCTCGTTGATGGCTACAATGATTTTTTGATAATGCTCGATGTCCTCGTTATTCAATTTCCTGCCCTTTCTGTCTTTGAGCCACTTTTGGGCAGGCTGATATCCACCGATGTAAAAATCCCAAACAATTTCAGGTACGTTACCAAAATATTGGCTCTTGTTCACATATACGTTTCCATTGGTGTAGCTAGGTACCTGCTCTATAGTATCCGTGCCCTGAACAGAATATGTCGTGATATACTCTGCCTCATTTGAAAAGTCCATCAGGTGAAGTTTCTGAAGTTTTAGACCCAAATCAGCCAACTTTTGATAAGTAGCAGTGTTATTCGGGTAAGTAATTCTTGGAAAGTCGCCCTTTAAGAACCTGTTATATTTTTGTCTATAGCTATTGGAGTACAAGATAGCGTATATGTAATCTGACAGTTGTCTTGGCAAAGTCTCGCCTATGGTGGATTCGATCTTGCGAAATATATCTTCGTTTAAGTTAGGAGTAAACTGGTTATTTTGGTCGTGCAAAAATAGCGGGAACACGGCCGATTGGGTACTGGACTCACCCAGCTTTGCCTCTGTAATACAATTCGTAATAAAGAAGTGATCTGCTGTAGGATTTTTATTCGAACGTGCTGTTACTATCCCAATATTGCCCTCGTGTAAGAGATGAGCCATAACCGACTTTCTAGATCTTTCAATTAAGTCGTCATGATAATAAATATATCTAGTGTCGAACGGTCTGTAGTTTATTTTTGCTATATACGCATCGTTGTATTGGTGGTTGTGAGCTATCTCGATTTTCCATTTTAGAGTGTCTCTTAACTTATATTTGGCTTTTGCATCCTGGAGTGAGATGTTAAGAAAATCCTGAATTCGTTTAGATAAAACTTCCCTGTCCATATCAATAACAAAATCGTCTCTTGAGGTCACAATACCCACACTCGAAACTGGGAATAATTCGTTTATGGAAAAGCCTTTGGAGTATTCGTTGTAAAGTGAGTCGTCTCTAGCAACCCATTCATAGTTTGGTTTTGACGGACTTATTTTTGCCCATTTAACCGTACTTAAGATATGCTTGTTAAGAAATTGAAATTTATAAGCACGTTTCCCGTACAAATCCGCATGGAATACCTCTGCCAACTCCTTACTTTGTGAATGTTTCTTGACCCCAATAAGTATAGCCACTCCAGTTTTTATGTTGAACACGTTTTGATCTTCAGAACCATCTGGTGCCCTTTCTTTTTTATTGGCGTTGCCATGTAAATCAAGCACATACAGCTGATCAAATGTCTTCATCAAGTGATAACGCATTCCTCTAAATGTGGGGTTATCAATATAGCCGTGTGCCGTAATCATTGCCAATACCCCCTCACCCGTTTTCTCAATCATGCTTTCCGCTAGTCTAATGAATTTAACGTAGTCATCGTTTAGCCACTTGGAATTTCTTTCTTGAAGTTTCCCACCCTCGGGTTCCTTTTTGTATACATCATGACCTTTATACTGCTTGTTACTCGATTCACCAGAGTAAGGAGGATTGCCAACTACAACCATGATTGGTGTCTTGTTTTTAATAACCGAAGCTTCCTTCGACTCGTCTGCGATACTCTCTGCCAAACCGAATGCAAACATGTCAGTTTGCTTTGTACTTTCCTCCAACGAGTTTGTTAGATATATCCCTAAACGTCTATGAAAATCCCAAAACCCAGTTTTCCTAAAGGCAATACCCAACTTCAAGTGGGCTATTGTATAAGGAGCCATCATCAACTCAAATCCATGTAATCTTGGTAACAACTCTCTATGTACATAGGTTGGCCATCGTCCCTCTTGGCCACTTTTCTTGAATCTAGCGTATATGTTATCAATAATTGCACTGATAAATGTGCCTGTGCCAGAAGCGGGATCAAGGATTTGAACACGGTGTGTGGAATTATCATTCTTAGCAGTATCCGCTATTCCATCAGCAAGACTGTAACCTGTCTTTAATACCTCATCAACTGATTTTATTATGAATTGAACAACAGGTTGTGGGGTATAGTAGGCACCCATCCGTTTTCTCAGTTCAGGATCATACTCCTTCAAAAAATCTTCGTAGAAGTGAATAACGGGATCTGGTCCTTCCTGATCCACCAGCCCATGTCCATTTTTGAAGTATTCTTCCATGAGTTTAGCAACATCTGCATGAGAAAAAACCTCGCATAATTCGTCTACAATGTATTTGAGACGTTTATCAAAATCCGCTCCCACAATGTGATCAAAAAAGTGTCTTAACAGTGGGTTTGAGTTTGGAATTAATTCCCTAGCTTCCTGTCTTGAGAAGTTCCCAAGAGATTTATCATGATAACGTGCTACGAATAAACCATATACTAATGTCTGGGCATACATATCCGAAAAGGTTTCTATAGTTAGGTCGTGTACTAGCAGTTTTTTAAGTGTTTTATACAAGCGTACCAGATCAGTATTATTGTCGATTTCGTTGGCTAGAAACAGGCGTATGTTGTCTCTTATTCTTTGCGCCTTACCACCCATGATTTTTGAAAGGTGTGTACCAGAACGAATGGGTTCCTTATGGGATTGTGAGAAGTCCAAGAGCGTTTGTGCAAGATAGTCGTAATTATTTTCCAAGGGTTCGATGGACCTGTCCTTTACATCATAGTTGGCGATTTTTATGGGGTCACAATAGCGTATTCCGTTCCTATAGAGTCTAAATTCCAGATAATCGGTCAGAACTAGATTAGCGTACCCAAAATACCTCGTCATTTGGTTCGAGTTTTCAATCTTATCTAATGGTGTACCAATGTTTTTAGTTTCTATATACAGTATTGGAATTTCTTTGTTGTAAACTATAAAATCGGGTTTATTACCTTTTTCTGCTCTGGTATCGTGTCCTATTCTATCCATACCTATAGTTCCAAAAATACCTTTTAATAAAATTTCGAAGTCCGTGCGGTATCCCATTTCACTTGTTTCCAAATGTGGAAATTTTAGTGTGATGGATTTTACATAGTCCTCTAGGAAATTTTTCATAAGCTGATTATACACGTAAACATATACTTAAATCATTGATTTGACCTCAGCTGCAACATTTAAAATACCAAGAAATATCTTGATCTTACTGATTAAGTAGGCGGGAAACCAAAGACACTATCAAAAGAATAGGCATGCCAATTATAGTTTTTCTAATGAATTTATTCTTGTTCCAACCTTCAGCAAACTGTAACGGCAGCGTAAAGATAGACGTAAATAGGAATCCACCCGTTAAACCTCCCAATACCCTAGCAATATGGTCGCTGGGATATATACCCCCTGGAGTTATGATTGATGCTACGAGTGCTAACACAGCAGACAAAAGGAGAGAGGCATATTCCAACCAAGAGAAATGCGGTTTATTATCACCAACTATTGTATCCACGTAAGAATTTTTATTAGACATAATTTTTCTTTCTGGGATTGAGTGTTATGAGAAACAACACAATCCCTTCGCTAGCTGGTAAACCTTGCGGATTACCCATGTGAGTTTCCCCACACGACCCGATAGAGTGGCTAAACGAAGGGATTTCGTTTCTCTATCGGGATTTAGCACCATGCCTTAAAAATTTTGTTTCAAGGTTTAGGTGACTACATATTCAGTTATACGTATAATTTAACACATTTTTGTTGTGAAGTGATTTATAATACGCTTATGTCAGGTAGACCTTCTAAAATGACAGAAACAAGACTCGGAAAACTAAGACAGGCATTTATGCTAGGCTGTAGTGACGTTGAAGCTTGTCTTTATGCGAATATCCACCCAGATACCTTGTACGCATATCAGTCAAAAAATCCAAAGTATTCCGAGGAAAAAGAGCGTTTGAAAATGAACCCAGTACTCATGGCAAGACAAACGGTTATTAAAGCTATTGGTACAGACGCGAAAATTGCCTTGAAATTCTTAGAGAGAAAAAAGAAGGATGAATTTTCTCCAAAACAGTCCATAGACATTAACGATAATGCCGAGCCTATAACTGGTATCACTTATCTCGTACCTGAAGGCTATACCTTATAAGTAATCGTATTTTTTCCTGCCCGTTGTATTGATATAATCGACTTGTCGACTATATGGGATATAGACCAAAGAGCACCGCAAATAAATACCCTGTAACAACGGAGTCTTACAACCGTATGCTCGGTTTGCTCACAAATCCAGATTTCACAAGACTGTGTGAAAACATCTCGAAACTTGCAAGTAACGGTACCTTTAAGGAGAAGGTTACAGTACGTATAGATACAAAAAGGATGATTTCCAGTTTTTTATACGAAAATGGATATCCGTTGAATTGGGTAACACCAATAAATAATTATATTTCCTCTGGTATGCAAGACCTTGATTTTCCCCTAGATGATGGTATTGAACTTAACGTAGCTGGCAACATAATTACGGCAAACAATCCTAGCGAATTATTTTTCTTATTCAAAAAGGATGGGCCGTCTAATGACAAAAAAATCTCGATAGAGATAACTTCAAAATTGTCATTGAAACGTATTTTGCAATTTATTAATCTCTTTTGGCCTTTTATAGTACGTTTTCAAGAAACAATTGGTTTACCAAATGAGTACAAAGATAAAAAGGCTAATACCGACGTTGGGTACATTATCTTTTGTATGAAAGAAAAAAGAGGAATGAGTTTTTCTGAAATTGCAGATTCTGAGGAAATGGACGCTCTAGGCATAACAGATGAAAACACAGTAAAAACATTGTTTTACAGATACAAAGATCTATTTAACCACACCCATAAATAGTTGCAATTTATCCACATGTAACTGCAACTGACTCACTCATATTTTCCTGATAGTTTTTCCCTGTAGGGGCTGCACAGCGCCTGGCTCCACCAAAGTGTGAACAGTAAGAGAGCATAGCTGTGTCTGACTCATCTATACCTGATTGGCCGATGACCTGGACAACATTCCAGGAGGGGCAACATCTATCAGGGCAGATAGATCAGGGAACTGGGTTCCAGGGAAATAATATGAGTCAACAAAGTGACAAAAAGAAGACATTTCAGATACGTTTAGATAGGGGTTGGTGGAAAATCCTGTCTCAGTTAAAAACTAACACTAGGTGGTCATTCAGAAGCCTTGTAGAGCATGCTTTGGTCGAGATGTATACAGGAAAGTCCACAAAAGAATTGGACAATATATTTGGGGAGAGGGGCAATGCTTAAGCCTGACTATTTTAGAAAAAAATACGGGAAAAAACTGGAATGCCTTTCAGATGATCAACTAGCTACGATTCTGGAACAACTATATACGTTAGGAAATGTTCTCACCAACAGCTTTGAAACTTTAGAAAAACAACCAATCTTAACAAAACTCAATGCAAATCATATAATATATTAGTACCCAATCGAAGATAAACTTTGAAAGACCGTCTTGGTCAACGAGTTTATCTTGTTGGGTACACCGAGGCGGTCTTTTTATGTACGAAGAACTTAAATTCAAAAACTGTAGGGGCGTTGCTTTAGGCAGGGACTCCACAATAAAACAGGCCCAAGGGGACAGCACCGAGGAACAAATAAAACAGTGCGTAGCATTCTACGAAAGAGGCGGAGGAAAAATTGCTAAAACATTCATATTCTATGAATCCGCTCGAAAAAGTGAGCGGGAGTTTTTTGATGAAGTCCTAAATTATTGCAAAGATCCCAAAAACAGAATTAATCACCTGATATTTAACTATATTTCCAGATTCACCAGGGGCGGGACACCCGAATATATAAGGTTGAAAAACGATTTAGCTTCGCACGACGTGGCTATAATAGATTCTGGAGGTATTATCCAACCAGAAAAAAACACGCTAGAACATTTAAATGTTCAATATGATTGGAGTACATATAGCCCCTCTGAAAAAGCAGAATTTTATGAAGCAGACAACGCAAAAGATGAGGTAAGGAACATTCTTACTCGTATGATTGGAGCAGAAATTGTGTACAGCAGGCAAGGGTATTGTTGTAGACCACCTGTATATGGTTTAAAACCTGTCAAAATAATTACACCCGAAGGTAAGAAACGCTCGATTTACACAACTAATGAAGATGAGGCTAAGTACATAAAAAAAGCGTTTGAACTTCTTGATTTAGGCCATTCGGAACTGGAAACAGTTCGAACGATAAACTCAGAAGGCTACAAGTCAAGGAATCATAACAAATGGAATAGACGAGCGGGTACGGTAGTCGGCCAAATTGGCGGGAATAAGTTAACCATAAAGCAATTGAGGAAGTATATTTCTAACCCTATATATGTTGGGGTAGTTGCAGAAAAATGGACTGATTACAAACCTGTTCAGGCAGTAGATTTTAGCGGCATTATTGATATCGAATTATTTAATAGAGTTAACAAAGGGAAAATACGAGTTTCTTTTTCCGAAGGCGACACCGTAAACGTTTACCATAACGAAAGGATCAAGGTCAGGAGGTCTAAAATCAATCCTCTATTCCCCTATAAGGGTTTGGTGCTTTGCCCTCTTTGCAAGAAACCTTTCTTGGGAAGTTCCCCGAAGGGGAAAACAAAAAAGCATCCAAAGTATCATTGCAGCAGAGGTCATAAATGGTACGCTGTAAACAAAGCCGTACTTGAAAAAACGATAACTGAATTTGTAAACAATCTAGCGTTCTCAGAAGATTTCCTTATGTTATTTGAGGATGTTGTCTTGGATATCTGGAAGATGAAAAGACAAAGTACTTTGGACACAAGTGTTCAGGTAGAACAGAATGTTTTGGACATAAAGACTAAGCAGAAAAGTTTGTTGGAAAGTATACGAATTACAGAATCAGCAGTTGTTAGAAAAGCTATGGAGGAAGAATATGAACAATTGGAAGCTGAGCGAACTAAAGCTATGGATATTAGAAATGTAGTTGAGGATACTGAGGAAACAGTCAAGAAATTAATCCAGTATTCAAAAGAATTTATGGCACACCCTGGAGATTTGTTGCTATCACAAACAGAACCTCATATGAGAGAGGTTGTCTTCAAGGCTATATTTAACACGTTACCGACCTGGGAAGATTTGATAAATGGAACACCTGATTTGTCGCTTCTTTTCAACCTTTCGAAAGAAAATTATGCTGAAAAAGTTAATCTGGTGACCCCGGCGAGAATTGAACTCGCGATCTCTTGGATGAAAACCAAGTGTCCTAACCGCTAGACGACGGGGCCTTAGATATTCCAAACAATAGGCATTTTACCAGTATTTCTGCTAAAATATCAATGCCCGTATTATATACTATACAATAGACATGAATATATTTAACCAACTGGCGCTTTTAATATCATCCGCATACCTCGCCCTTATCCCTACAACCAAGTATGTAGAAGGAGTTGTTGGTCAACCCAGGTCCTTTTTACCAAGTCAAACTCAGACTCAAGCAGACAAAACTATCTCAACATTAATCTTTAGAGGCCTGTTTAAATACGATATCTACGGTGTTTTAATCCCTGACCTTGCAGAAACATGGACTATTTCGGAAGATGGTCTTTCTTACACCATAAAGATAAAAGATAACCAGCATTGGTCTGATGGATCAAAAATAACCTCGGACGATCTTATTTACTCTGCATTTAAAACCCCCGATCTTGTTGGTGTTGCTACCGATCGTGTGGATGATTTAACTGTAAAATACACCCTCCCCAATAAATTCTCGCCCTTTTTAGACATGTTAACCATTGGAGTCATGAAACACGGTGAGGAAGAAGCTAAACACCCCCTAAACCCTATTTCAAATGGTAAATTCAAGGTCTTAAGAGTAGAAAGAAGTGGCCCTGCAGTTAACAGTGTGGTTTTATACAACACAGACCCCAATGACGATATCAAAAAGCTGGTATTTAAGTACTATGTTAACGAGGAGGAGTTATATATTGGTGCCAAGCTTGGTGAGGTTGATGGTTTTATAGCCAACAAAGACTACGAACTTCCAAACTTTAATGAGTACAAGTTTCCACTGCAAGGTGTTTATTACGCTCTGTACTTTAACTTACAAAACGATAAGCTTAAAGATGTTGAGTTTAGAAACAAACTCGCTGAAACTTTGCCTATTTCAAATATGATTGAAACTTACGGCATTTTGGCTCAAGGACCTGTTAGCCGCAGTGTTTTTACAGAAAATAGCTTAGCCTTTGATAAATTCAATAAAGACTTTGTGGATGAGGCTATTGCACAAACCATCACAATTACGGTTCCCGACATTAAACAACATGTAGAAATGGTGGAAAAAGTTAAAGATATTTGGGAAGACAAGCTTGGACTAACAATAAATATCAACAAGGTTGATCCAACCAAGTTTAACGAGGAAATTATTAAAGACCGTAACTTTGAAGTCTTGTTTTATGGTCAGGAAATTAGCCGTGATCCGGATAGGTATATAAACTGGCATTCTACACAAAAAGACGCACCTGGACTTAATTTAAGTGGCTTTGATGGGGTAAGAGCTGACCGCGCCCTTGAGGAAGGCCGTAAGGAGATTGATAACACCAAGC
This sequence comes from uncultured Candidatus Saccharibacteria bacterium, assembly GCA_964427965.1. Lineage (GTDB taxonomy): Bacteria > Patescibacteriota > WWE3 > UBA101185 > UBA10185 > CAYRWK01. The sequence continues at coordinate 17,398 of CAYRWK010000003.1, forward strand.
GAATGACTCACTACTACGAATTTCAAAAAACTATCATGGATCAGGCTCCGGCTGTGTTTTTGTATCATCCTTTTGCTAAGTATTATGTGTCCAAATATATTACAGGAATAGGGGAGAAGTATACTTTTACGATTACAGATAGGTTTTTGGATTTTTTTAACTGGCAACGAACAAAGATAATTTGATGGTATAATTCCCCCAGAAATATTTATGGTGGCCGTAGTTCAGTCTGGTCTAGAACGTCGCCCTGTGGAGGCGAATGTCGTCGGTTCAAATCCGACCGGTCACCCCAAGATAGTTTTGTTGCTATAACAATATAAATTTTAGTACCCCAGATATAGGATAGAACTAAATTGATAGGTAGTCTTAAACAATTAGTTTAATTCTATAGGCAAATACACCCTTATTAGCTATGACTTTTTTATAGTCTGTAATGGACTCAATGGACTTTATACCCGCTTCTAGGTCTCCGCCACTAGATAAAGTGTTTTCAACGCCTTCGGCTAAAAGTAGTGACTTTACATCTTTGTACAAAGTAACTCGTTCCACCAAACATTTTACAGATTTTCCTGTCTCTTGGTTAATAAAAACCATATAGTCACCTTCGGCTACTTGGGCATAGTCTAACCGCCCCACTTTCTTATTAGCTCTGACCTCTACTGTTTTAGTACCATTTTTTATAGCGTTAAAAGGGCGACTTCTGAGCAAAATCTTGTGTAAGGGCATAATCAAAAGACCTTTTCAAGACCTATATTATTTATTACATCGTTATACAGTCTTGGATATTTGCTCATATAGGCAAACCCCTGTGGTGCTGTAAACTTATCGGTACTTCTTAGTTGGTTCAAGGTTAGTGGTTTTTTTAGTTTATACAAATGTGTTATTGGGAAGGCAAATTCAGCTTTCTTCAAGCCGTTGTTAAAGTCTTCATTACCATAACCCTCATTAGGAATCTTGTTTGGAAAATGTACTACGGGGTTCACATCAGCCACATACAAAAGTGTAGATATAGGTGCTGTTATATAAAACCATAGCCGTGTAGGCTGTTTTTTAGGTGTATATTTTCTGAACTCATGGTTTTTCTGTCGCTTTTCGATAAGTTCAGCAAATTTTGGTTTTAAACTAAATAAAACTTCATTCTCCATTATCAAATAAATCCATAAAGTAATAAACTGAATAACTACGAAACAATCTATAGGGTTGCTCCAACCATAATTTTACCTCGTTAAATAGTTTTTCAACACCCCTCTCTCCAAATTTATCTAAAAAATGCTCATAGTTTACAACATAACTTGGTAGATACTGATAAGCACCATGTTTTACATAAAGAGACTTGGAAAGTTTTGCACCCGACCAATCAGTTATCAGGGGTGCATAAAGTATTACAGGTAATTCACTAGCCTTATGCCCTAATATAGATGCAGGTTTATACAACATTTGCTCTTGATAAAATCCTGCATAGTCACTTCCTGTAACTCGTACCCAGCCGTAATTAGTTGCTTCGCTCAAATTATCTTTTGAATAGGCTATTGCCCTAATAAGGTTTCTAAGCGGAGTATTATATTCAAATAAGCTACTGTTTTCATATAGAGTTTCAAACCAACCGTGTTCGGGGCAGAAACTTTTTACACCAGACGGTTCAATAATAGTCTTTATTGAGTGTTTGTCTGTCAAACCGCATTTTTGACAAGCAACTCTCATTCGTAGCTTTTCATTGGCTGGGTCAAGTATTCTGGCTAAGGTATCTTTGTGTGTTGCTATTTGTTTAAGAATTTCTGGGATAGTTATTTGATTATTGAAATCGCTTTGCTTTCTCAATGTATATGACACATTGGTTAATGATTTTAACTTATCTAATAATGATACATATTGTACGAGGAATTTGTCGGCTATACCCGTATCTCTAAGGCTCAACTGATAACGAACCCCATCAATGGTTTTTGATTCGGCGGGTGCAGTATCTATAACCTCAAATAACACTTCGGTATCTTTATTAGCCGTTAATTTGACTTTTTCTGCAAGTGCAAAGGCTAGTAAAAATACGGTGAGTGTTCCAAAATGTGGTGATGAGTTTGGTTGAGCACCAATACTTATTCTAATTTTATCTTTTGTTAGTTGTTTTGATAGCCACCCTATTAAGTCTTCCTCAAAGACATATGAAGCACCACCTAAAGGGTTATGTACTTTTCCATCATGTTCTATTATAGACATTGTTTAGTTTTATCATGGGCATAACTTATAAATTCCTTGTCATTATAGCATCAATGGGTTAAGGTAGTTAATAAAATATGTCCGTTTTCAAACTCTGGATACTTGGGTATATAGTTGGTATTCTCTAGTAGGGCAGTTCTAAACTTACTTAAAAAGCCACCCAAAATAAACGCTCGTATAACTTCACAAAACCAGAAAATATCTTGACACAATACGTATATTAGGATGACAGGCTAAATCTGTATGACATCCTTATGGTGTAACATTTTACTCGTAGGAGGCAGTAATACCAGTACAAGGTAGCGTTAATAAAATCATCAAGAAACTTAGAGATGTGATTGTAGATACAAAAGCAGGAAAAGGTATTCTTATCTACATCGGGTAAGTGATTTGTATGAAGTGCCTCATGCTTTGGTCTTTTGGACGTTAGCATACTGAGAGTCTCAATGACCCCATCACTTCACAATTACATAATACTACTATCTATATAATGTATCCAAACCCATAAATGCAGGTGCTTTTCTTTGCTATATATTTTTTAACATCTCAAGGTCTCTTTCCAAATACCCAAGCTTTTTATATAGATTGTACGCACTCTTGTTAGGAACAAATACCTGTAACCAAACAGCATCACAGCCTTGTTCCTTAAAGTATGTTTCCATTTTTTCAATTAGGGTAGAACCAATATGCTGTCCACGATATTTTTCATTAATATAAGCATCTTTTAATACACCAAGTTTTGAAGGTATTACGGAAAGTAAACTTTCCGGCGATTGTGTAGCAGGTATTAATCCCCACAGGTAACCTACCAACGTGTTGTCTACCACTGCCACAACGCACTTGCCGTTATACTTTTCAAATGATTCAACCATTTCTTTGTAAACATACTCCCCAAATCCCGGTTTCCAGGTTGCTCGTTTAATTGGATCCAAATTGGAGGCAAACTTCTGAAGCTCGTCGATAAGATTGATTATTGTTTCTTTATCTTTTATTTCAAAGTCACGATATTTTACATCCATAGTTACATTGTAGCAGTTGCCGTTTGGGTTTAGGTGGGAAGCTACTTATCTCCAAAAAACTGTAGAATATTACCTTCGGGATCTGCAATTGTCATGCACCAAAAACCACCTGGAGGACCTTCAAAAGGTTCTGCAATAATTTCTACATTTTTATCTTTAAGTTCATTGTAGACCTCACTAATACTGTCAACATTTAAATTTATCATAATTCTGTAAGGGTCTTTGCTTTTTCCGTGTACTTTGTCGTGCTTTCCTACATAAAAATAAGACGGTGCAAACTTAAAATCTACACCAGTATCATCAGGATATGTTAACCTTTGTGAAACAGAAAAACCCAGTACATCCTCGTACCATTTTGCTAATTTTTCATAATCATCCGACCAGATACATATTGAAATAATATTATCTTTAAGTTTCATAGGAAAATTATACACCGCAAATTCTTTTACAGTCTGCTATTATTTACTAAGAATTTTTTGTGATTAAAAACTATAAACAGGAGAATGAGAGAACTTATTTTAATATCGACAGTGTTGAATACTATATAAAAACTGTTTATACTAAGAAAGAACTTCTAAATATTTTGGAAGGTGTCAAGCTATGATCAAACTTTTTCAAAATTTCTTCAAAATAAATACAAAAGCCAAAAGACTAAGTTTTTTTGATCTTCCCTCCGCAGACCAGAAAAAGATTATAAAAAAAGCTAATAGGGAATCTAATAGACTCCAAAAAGAGCTTGACATGACATATATTAATAAATGTGTTAAAGCAATGGATTGTTAATTTTTTTCTATTTTAACCAAGTACTATTTATATATACCTGACGACAAAGGAATTACGTGGATATAATCGTATTTAATATAACCTGCATAATTGTTATACTAAATCTATGAAACTAGGGTTTGTAATCTACACATACAACCGAATTAACGATGCAAAAATCAACATGGAGATAATTAGAACCATTTGGAGCAAAGAAAGCGACCTTTCTGATATTAAGATCGTTCACTCGTATAACGGTAAAAAAGAATGGTACAAAGGAAAATATCTGGAGGATATATTATTGCGTTCAACTAACCCGGGCCACTTTCAGGGTGCCGCCGACCTAATCGATAGGGGATTTGTAGAAATTACAAAAAAATACCCGGACTTAGATTACATAGTTATTTTAGCTTCCGACTGCTGGCTTACTGATCCAAAGAAAGTACTTCCAGTACTAAATAAAATGAAATCAGGTGGCTTTAAAGTAGCTACTTCTGTCTGGGGAGAGGAAGGTAGTAAATTAAAAGACAAAGGAATGGCGACAGATTTTTTTATACTGGATGCAAGGTGGGCGATAAGGTATAAACTATTACCTCTAAATTACAAAGAATTTTCTGATAAAAACCGAGATGTTTTATGGTACATGGGGGTTGTTCTTATGGTAGAAAAACTTGCACTACTTAGGTTTACTGAAGCAGTATATCGAGAAGAACCTTCTATAAATAAACTTAAAAAGAACATTTTAGAAAAGTTGTGCTTAATAACAGAAAGAGATCCAATTTACAGTGAGCAGGATAAATATGGCGGTTGGTGTTTAAAACACTATTATCCTGAAATTGGTTTGCTTACTAGGCATAACCCCTATGAAAAGAGAGAGGATGTTAAGAAGTTAGATTTCAAAATGGATGCTCCTACATTTAATCACTTTATATCTTCTGAAGATCTTAGTGATTATGTATCTGGTGAGGTTCAGAAACCATCAAAAGCCCTTTAGCATCTTAAGTAGTCTGGTATTGGATTCGTCCACATTCGCAGGATCATAAAGAAGTGTCTGCCAACCCAGCTTTGAGGCGGCGTCAACATGCATTTGGCTATTTTCAACAAACAAAATGTTTTTAGGAGATACACCAGCTTGCTTAGCCGCCAGATCAAAAATCTCCTTTTGGGGTTTTGCCAAGCTCACCACACTTGAATCAACAATATTATCCCATTTAACATTCGGCAATAAACCTCTTGCAATTATTGCATCCAGCATTTTAGGGTAAGCGTTTGTAAGTAGCCCCATTTTAACTTTACCTTCAAGACTTTTAATTATTGTTCCAAGCTTCTTATTCTTTTCAAATCTGGATACAAACCCGTTTAGAAGTGAAAAATCAGGATCAAGTTTAGCGTTAAATTGTGTTCTTAAAACTGGAACTAGATTCTCAATATCCTCACCCTTGCAAATGCCAGTCTCCCGCTCTTTAAAAAATGCTTTAAACACAGTTTTGTTTTCATCACTAAGCCCTAGGCTATTAATTAAATCATCCCACTTATTAGTTTTGGAAAAGTCCAGTATTGCAACTCCGCCCATGTCGAAATAAATATATTGGATTTTCATCAGTCTATTGTAACAAAAAATAAATACCAGAAATTTAACATTGATTTAAGGATTGTTATGTTACTATTTCTGCGTGATAAAAACCTATGCCTATATTGATGCTTCTAACTTGTTTTATGGTGGGGAAAAGGATTTGGGGTGGAAAATCGACTATAGAAAGCTTATTGGTTATTTAAAGGAGAAATACTCTGTTTCTGTTACCTTTTATTTTGGAGGTGTGGAAATACATGACTTTGAGTACGACTATCTTAAATACGATACGTTACCCTTGACTGCTTTATTAAAACACCTTGAAATGCAGTTGATTGCTAAAAAGCCTCTCTCAAGAGATCCCGCAAATCTGATCCGTAAGCACATACAAAATGTTAAGTTTTATATAAAACTTAGGGAATTTGGATACATACTGAGATTAAAACCTATAAAGTCCTATATACAAGAGAACGGTTTACTTAAGAAAAAGGCTAACTGTGATGTTGAGATGGCATACTATCTTATGCGTGAGATTAAGTACTATAAAAAAGTGTTAATACTTTCTGGTGATGGCGACTTTTTACCTGTACTTAAATATTTGCAAAGTATCGGTAAAGAAGTTGTTATAGTTGCTAGGGCTTCCAGAACTGCAAAGGAATTGAAAAGGTTCGCTGGGAGTAATTTTAGGGATTTTATACGATTAAAGAACGTCTTGGAGTTTATAGAATAGGCAAAAAAGAGTGGACATACGAAATATCCACTCAACGTTTAGTGATGTTTTTATACCAAAAAAATTCAAATTAATCAATAGGAGATTTATACTAAGCCTTATTCTTCCTCGCCTCACGAACCCTTTGGGTAGAATCCAGAATTCTTTTTCTCAAACGAAGATTTAAAGGAGTAATCTCCAGTAACTCGTCATCAGCTAAAAACCCAATAGATTGCTCTAAGCTAAAGATTAAAGGAGGAGTCAATATAATAGCGTCCTCACCAACAGATCTGTTGTTAGTAAGCTGTTTATCCTTGCAGACATTAATTTCAAGATCCTCATCCCTGCCGTTAATACCAACAATCATCCCTTTATAAACAGCCGTTGCAGGACCAATAAATACCGGACCTTTTTGTTGAGCAATATTTAAGCCGTAGGAAGCAGATCTTCCTGTTTCTGAGGCAATCAAAACTCCCTTTCTAATTTGTTGAATAGCAGGGCCTGTTTTGTCGTACCTAATAAAAACCGAACTTACAATAGCTGTACCTCTTGAGAGCGTAAGAACCACACCTCTTAAGCCCAAAATACCTCTGGTTGAAATCTCAAACACTAATCTGGAAGAGTGGCTGGATATTTCTTCTTGTTTAATTAAAATACCTCGTCTACCTCCAACCTCACTTTTTATAGCGCCCACATATTCATTACCAACATCGATAGTCAGCTCTTCCACAGGTTCAACCTCAACACCGTCAACTTTTTTAGTAATAACTCTGGGTTTGCCAACTTCTAACTCAAAACCTTCTCTACGTAAAGTCTCCAAAAAGACAGACAAATGCAACTCACCTCGTCCTGAAACAACATACCTTCCGTCATCTCCAACATTAAACTTCATAGCAACATTAGTCTGAAGCTCGCGTTCAATACGAGCCAGGATTTGTCGGCTGTTAAAAAACTTGCCTTCTTTACCCATAAAAGGTGATGTATTTGGTCCAACAGACATGCTAAGAGTAGGTTCTTCAATTCTTATGGTAGGAAGAATCTCAGGCTTTGAACTGTCTGCAATAGTATCTCCAATACCGGCATTTTTAATACCTGTAAGTGCAACAATATCTCCAGCTAACCCCTCTGAAACTTCCGCTCTTTTTAAACCCTGGCTAACAAAAACCTTATCTACAGTAGTAGTTTCTTTTGTACCGTCAGGTCTTAATAAAACCACTTGTTGAGATGGTTTCACAATTCCACGCTTAACTCTTCCTATAGCGTATTTTCCTTTGTAATTATCCCAATCGAGAGTTGTAACAAGCATTTGAAAAGGGGAGTCCTTATCGGAGGTAGGTTCGGGGATATATTCTAAAATTGCATCAAAAATAGGAGTTAAATCCGCAGGTTCGTTAAAATCTGTAGGCATTTCATTCCAAGCTTTTTCTTCTCTTCCAATAGCGTACAAAATTGGAAATTCTAACTGTGCATCATCTGTAGCTAATTCTAAAAACAAATCGTAAATACCATGCAGTGTATTTTTTATACGAGCATCTTTTTTATCAACCTTATTTATAACAACAATAATCTTTAGTCCAAGCTCTAAGGCTTTTTTTAACACAAATTTGGTTTGAGGCATGGGGCCTTCTTGAGCATCCACCAAAAGCAAAGCTCCATCAGCCATATTTAAGGTACGTTCCACCTCCCCACCAAAATCAGCATGTCCCGGGGTATCAATGATGTTAATTTTTATATCTTTATAGGTAATAGCCATGTTTTTGGCCAAAATAGTAATTCCTCTTTCTCTCTCTTGATCGTTTGAGTCCATAATAAGGTCTTGTGTCATTAAAGCCTCGTTGTCCCTAAAGGTTTTGGACTGTTTTAACAAACCATCTACAAGGGTGGTTTTTCCGTGGTCAACGTGTGCGATTATTGCAATATTTCTAAGTTGCATACAGCTGATGATTATACAGGTATTAACACACAATGTACAAAGCAACTGCCCAAATACTAACTAATCTATGTAAGATTTTCATTTTGATAATACCTGTGTTTAAATTGATGTAATGAATAAAATATGGAGCATAGTTAGCGGTTTTAAAAGCGAGCATGTTTTTATTTATTTGGGTATTGTGTTTGGTGTTATGTTTGTCTTTGTTACTCCGCCTTTTCAAGCGCCTGATGAATACAACCATTTTTTTAGAGCATACGAAATATCTCAGGGGCACTTACTATCCGTAAAGATACCAAGAGCGGATGTTTCCCAAGTTTATGAAAACTTTCCGGGAAGTGAAGCAAGCCTGAATAACTATGTTGTTGGCAGTAATTTGCCGGCAGGTTTAGTAGACCTGGCAAACGGAGTATCCCACAATATTCAGGGTAAGATAAGTAATAAACAGAGCATTGATCAGATATTGTTGCATTTAAAGCAAAAAAATCCTGCGAGTAATGAGACAGGTGCCCAAATGTTTGTAAATTTTCCAAATACTGCTTTGTATTCTCCAATACCATATATCCCTCAAGCTTTAGGTATAGCAATAAGCAGATTTCTTGGTACATCACCCTTAATGTCTTTGTACACAGGAAGGCTATTTAACTTAGCTTTTTATATTTGTATTATATATTTTGCTGTTAAAACGTCCCCCGTGTTAAAAAACCTAATGGTTAGCCTTGCCCTTATGCCTATGAGCTTGTTTTTATCTTCTTCCCTTTCACCTGATAGTATGCTGATTGCCCTGTCTTTATTGGTATTTGCAATAACACTAAACTTAATTCAGGGTGATTATATAAATGTTAAGCAAGTTGTAATATTTATAACCGTATCCGCGTCACTTGCTTTAACAAAATCAGCTTACTTTTTACTCCCCATGTCTTTAATTGCAACATTTTTTGTTAAGGAAAAGATATTGCGAAAGAAACACTTTTTGGTAACTTTCGTATCGTTTATTGTATCCATACTCTGTGTTGCTATTTGGCAATACTTTAGTCAGAAATTATATATTCCTCTTAGAAACGAGGTTAATCCTTTTATGCAGTTAACATATATTTGTACTCATCCTTTTACATACCTTTCAAGTGTAGCTGTATCTCTTATTGGTTATCGTCATTACCTAATAACACAGTTTGTAGGGAATTTTGGGTGGTTGGATACTCCTCTTTCCATACCCCTTGTTTATAGCTATATGTTGTTTTTGGCATTAGTTACAATTTGTGATACATCAAAGTTTTTTATTAGTCTAAGGGTAAGGTTTAGTGTGTTTGTTATTGGTATAGCTACTTCTCTACTTGTTATTACCATGATGTTTATGTCGTGGTCACCTGTTGGTAATAAAGTGATAGATGGGCTGGTTGGAAGGTATTTTATCCCAGTTGCACCGTATGTTTTTGTAGTATTTCAAAATACAAAGTTTGCTAAATACATGAAGATGGTGAATGCAGGAACTTTTGGTTTTATAACATTGTTTTTATCAATGTCTATTTATGTTTTGATAAAAAGGTTCTATATTTTGTAATCGTTGTATAATCGCTTTATGGGTGGAAATATTTCAGATAAACTAAAGACAATAGCAACTCTACGAGAAACCAAAGGTAAAGAACAAGAAACCCTTAAATTAATAAGCGAGTTTGAAGAAGAAACTCAGAAATCAAAGAACTGGAAGATTCTGGTAACCTTAAACTGGGAAAAGGCCTTGGTGTGGCAGCATATTGCTATGAGTGAGGAGGCTAAAGAGACTCCTGACACTAGCATAATTTTAGATGCTATTAGTAAGATGGAGGATTATTCACTTGGTGCGGATAAACTTATTAACAAGCACGATCTTGAGGACAAAAAGGCTACATCACATAGATTTCTAGGTCAGTTATATAGATATAAAAGAGACTACGTTAAAGCTGAAATGGAGTATACGGCAGGTATTTCTATTTTTGAGGGAAAGCAGGATGTCTCCGCTTTGGAGCTAAAGGGTTTTCTTGCCTGTACAATGGTCTTAAATAGCAAAGTTGATGAAGGAGTTGCTCTCGCTATAAAAACCTTTGAAGAATTTGATACAGACCCCGCGGCAATAAAACTTATGGAAGAAGATTACTATAAATGGGCAGTTTGGAAATCAGGCATCATCCCAAGACTTGTTAAAGCACTTTGGGATAACAATATTCAGTTTGATAAGGTTAGGCTAGATAAATATTTACAGGAGAGTGAAAGTGTTATTACAAACCCCAAGGTTAAAGTTACATGGGGAGATGATAAATTTAAATTTAGAGTCGATGAAATTGCTAAAACAAGGTCTGTCTTAGAAAAACTGATGGCCTCTGTTCTTGCTTTTGTTTCAGCGCATTTATTTAGATTCTAAAGCCCCACCCGGACCTTCTAATCTTTCTATAGCTTGATTAAGAAGTTTTCTTGGGTCTAGTTTGCAATGTTTAAACTTAACACCGGTTTCTTTTGAAAGTTGATCAATATATTCTTTACCTCTGGAGTTTTTGTATTCAACAAGGTATTTAACTTCTTTAACTCCTGCGTTTACTAAAATCTTTGCACATCTAATACAAGGAGTTGCAGTAACATAGGCAGTTGCATCAACTAGATTGGCTCGCTCGCTATTTAATATGGCGTTTTCTTCTGAATGAAGGGTTCTTTCACAGTGATTTTCAATTATTAAATGGCCGATATCGTCACAATGAGGTGAACCTGATGGGGATCCATTATATCCTGCACCCACTAATCTTTTGTTTTTAACAATTACACAGCCGGCTCTTAATCTGTCACAAGTTCCTCGGGTAGAGTACAACAAGGCTTGTACAAACCAAAAGTTATCCCATTCGGGTCTGTTAGATTTTTTAGTTTTCATGTGGGTAATAATATCAAATTGTAATGTAATAAATAAGCCCTGCAAACACCTTTCGGTCTCACAGGGCGATTTAGTATCTCCATTTTAGTATTTAAAGTTATTTTTGCAATAAGTTTAGTTATTCTCTTTCCCATATTTTGCTATATAATTGCGACGCTGCGCTCTTCTCTCTCAAAATAAATAAATCTCCCCGCGGGAGATAAAAACAGGATAACAGGAAGGGAGAGAGAAGAGCGTTGGCCGACGGATCCAGCTCCTTAAAAAGGAGGTTATAATTTAAATGCAACACGTTTTGTAAGGAACCGTCGGGTCGAGTAGGTGTGTTTGGTGGTGCTTTTTGCATGATTTTTTTTGCAAACCACTTTCTAAAACACATCTACTCGGCCATTACTACCATTCCCACTTGACTCCATCACCCAACTCCTTTATAACTAATCTAGTATATTCGGGTTTCATTCGTATATAAATATATGATAGACAGACTAAAAGCACCCATTTCAATAGTTTCTTCATATAACCATAAAACACGAGTATTCCAACCCAATTTAATTTTTTGGGAAGGTCGTAAATACCAAGTAAACAAGATTGGTTATCACCACATGGTTCGTACAGGTCGTCTTATCTACCATGTGTTTTCTGTAGAAACTAACGAATTATATTTTAGATTAATTTTTAACGCTGAATCCTTAGCTTGGGAAGTATCAGAAATTTCTGATGGGGAAATTAACTAATGCTAGCAAACCTACCGTTTAACCAAAAACATTCAACTCTAATGCATATAGACATGAACTCCTGTTTTGCTACAGTTGAACAACAAGCCAATCCAAAACTGCGAGGAAAACCTATTGCTGTTGCGGCTTATGTTAGTGATGGAGGCTGTATCTTAGCGGCGTCAGTTGAAGCAAAAATCTTAGGGGTAAAAACCGGCATGCGTGTAAAAGAAGGCAAGCTCCTATGTCCAAGTTTAATAGTTTTACCACCCGACCCTTGGAAGTATCGAGACGCTCATCTAAAACTACGTGCTCTTTTAAAAACATACACAGAAGACGTTACCCCAAAATCTATTGATGAATTTGTTTTAAACTTTGAGGGGTATCCTTCTTTTAAACTAGGTTTATTTAACGTTGCCAAAGAGATTAAGTTAAAAATAAAAAAAGAGGTAGGGGAGTGGATTAGAGTTTCAATAGGCATTGCTCCAAATAGATTTCTGGCAAAAACTGCCGCTGGGTTACACAAACCCGATGGCTTAGATGAAATAAACGCAGACAACTTTGCTCAAATTTACTCAAGGCTTGCTCTTACCGATCTATGTGGTATCAAACAGCGTAATGCCGCAAGACTTGGTAGTTTTGGTATTTACACTGTTATAGATTTTTATAATGCAGACGTTCGTACATTAAAATCTGCCTTTCATTCCGTTTTTGGTTACTACTGGTACCTACGATTACATGGTTGGGAGGTAGATGATGTTGTGTTTGGCAGAAGAAGCTACGGTAACTCGTATGCACTGCCTAAACCTCTGCAAACTGTAGACGAACTGGCACCTATTTTATATAAACTGGTAGAAAAAACCGGACGAAGACTTAGAGCAGGTGGTTACCGTGCAAAAGGTGTTCATGTAGCATTAAGTTACAGAGATCGTTCTTTTTGGCATCATGGAAGGTTGGTTGGTAAAGACTTATTTGATTCGCGAGATATTTATAAAGAAGCCTACAGAATTTTATGTAAAGCTCCGTATACCAAACCTGTAGCAATATTGGCTGAGTCGTGCTTTGATCTTGTGGATTTTAAAGTTTCTCAAACAGAACTTTTTGATGACGTTGGACGTAAAGAGAGTTTGGTTGGGGCGCTTGATAAAATTACTGAAAAATGGGGAGATTATGTAATTACTCCTGCAAAGATGCTTGATACCGGTGATTATGTGCCCGACAGAATCGCGTTTGGAGGAGTTAAGGAATTAGAAGAATTTGTGAGGTATACTTAACACAATGGAT
>CAYRWK010000004.1:0-26405 GCA_964427965.1 uncultured Candidatus Saccharibacteria bacterium
CTCCGTAGTCTATTTCTCCTTCCCAGCATTCGGGGTTGGGGGGTTCTGTACCGCCGGAACCGCAAGAAGGTAAACATGTGGAAAAAGTGCCTGACCCGGGAAAACCATAACCGTAACCAGCAGAACACTGGCTACACGAAATTTGCGAATAACTCCCAAGACACCTTTCTCCAGAAGAATTAAATTCGTAGCATGTGGAAATATCCGTACAATCACCCTGATCTGGATATTGAGCACCCATAAACGTGTACGGATTATTTGGGTCAGTGTCACACTCACCTCCACAATTAAGTGCGCAAACTGAATAATTACACACGCATTCAGACAAAACTGGTTTTATAGTAACCGAAAAAGAGATTAAAAGAAAAATCAAAAAGGACAAAAACCTTCCAAACATTTCTACAGACCTTTTATGGTTTAAAAACATATCTGTATATATTTTCTAGCAAACGGATTATAAAAGCAAGAATATTTGGAAATATAAAGTATAGAATTTAAGAAAACAAGATGCATGCTGCGAGTAAGAAAAAGAGAAAACTCGCAACATGCATCCAAAAAACTAGGGAAGGAAAGCTCGAGGTAAGCATAACGCCCCAGTCTCCTCCCCAACAATAAACGTGCCACAAATAGGCCTACTTTGAGTACAGTAGGCAGTGGCCACGCTTAGCCCGGCCCAGGAGGCGTCCGGGTTGACGATGCACAGCAACTGGCCGTTCAATGGCCAGCTTTCGTGCATTTCGAACCCCACCAAAGGTATGCGAATGGGGTTCAGAACAGCAATTAAAAGCAAAAAACTGACCAGTCTTTTCATTTTCCTCTCCTTTATTTGTATTTGTTGATATTATACGTCAAATTGTTAGTAATTGCATTTTCAACATAACTTATAGTATTGGATTTTCCAAAAAAACCTACAAGGAATATATAAAAAGTATTCTCAAAAAATATAGGTTAATTCAATAAATGATAAATATCCAGCAACCTATTATACTTTGCAACCCTCTCACCACGTGCAGGTGCACCGGACTTCATAAACTCAGCCCCAACCCCAACGGCAAGATCGGCAATAAAAGTATCCTCGGCACAATCACCGCTTCTATGAGACACACAAACCGTTAAACCTGCAGTTTTTGCTTGTTTAACAAATTCCAAGGTTTCGGTTAACGTACCAACCTGATTAGGTTTTACTATCACTGCATTTATCATTTTAGGATTTAATACTTTTTGCAAATATTTTGGATTAGTCACAACTAAATCATCCCCAACCACCATCACTTTTTTGGAATATATTTTGTAAAACTCCTCCCACCCCTGCAAATCCTCCTCAAAAAACGGATCCTCAATGTAAATCAGCTCAAACTTTTTTACTAATTCCCCATAATAATCAGCAAGTTGAGTGTGTGTTAGCGACAAATTTTCTTCAGAAATAACGTACTTACCATCCTTCCAAAAAGACTCAGCGGCAACATCCATACCAAAAAATACATCCTTGCCAACCTGATACTTTTTACCAACCGCTTGTTTAATATAACTAAGAGCTTTTTCTGTAGTAAATCCGGACGGCGCAAACCCTCCCTCATCCCCAACCCCCGTATTAATATGCTCATGCCCCAAAATCCCCTTCAATGAACTGTAAACATCAACCCCAACCTCATAAGCTTTTTCAAACGGCAGATTAAGAGCGGGGATTACCATAAACTCCTGAAAAGATAAATTATTTTGGGCGTGTTTACCACCATTTAGAATATTAAAAACCGGAACCGGCAGGCTAAATTTTTTATCAGTACGACCGTATAAATTAGCAATATATTGAAACAACTCAATCTTTTGTGAAAGTGCGCTAGCCCGTGCTACAGCAAGACTTACCGCAATCATACTGTTTCCCCCCAACTCCGATTTAAACTCACTGCTATCTAAATCCAACATCAAACTGTCAATAGCCTGCTGATCGTAAGGATCGTGCTCCTTTAATGCATTATTCAAAGTCGTATTAATATTTTGGATAGCTTCAGGATTTGGAAGATATTTAGCTTCCCTCATGCCTTTTGATGCTCCGTTTGGGATCACAGACACGCCGATACTACCGTCACTTAACACAACTGAAGTTTTTATAGTCCACTCACCACGAGAATCCAGCACTTTGTATGCCTTGATACTCACAATTTTGGGATTTCCGGACTTAAATTTTTTTAAACTTCCTTTAAACACAAGCCTCCTTAAATACTACTTACCTCTACTGCTCAAAAGCTTCCTTTCAGCCTCATACACAATCTCTCTTGTTTTATCAATCACATCAGGACTTACTGAAACGGAGGTAATCCCCCATTCCACAAGCTTCTCCACAATCTCAGGATAAACAGAGGGAGCTTGACCGCAGATTGAACAGGTAACTTTACGTTTTCTACAAGTGGTTGTAATTTTCTCTAAGCTAGCTAAAACTGCCGGATCAAGTTCATTATAATTTCCGGCAATCCTTTCGTTATCCCTATCAACACCAAGAGTTAACATAGTCAGATCATTTGTTCCAACACTCACCCCATCAATACCCTCATCAATAAAATCATCAAGTAGTATCACATTAGAAGGAACTTCCACCATCATCCAAACTTTAAACAAACCGCTTCTCTTAAGTCCATGTGAAGACATTAACTTTTTAACCTCCCTAAGTTCATTAACAGTCCTTACAAATGGAAACATCACATGCAAATTCTTATGCCCAAGCTTATTTCTAACAGTCTTTATAGCCTCAACCTCAAGTTTAAACACCTCAGGGTCATCAACATACCTTCCGGTACCACGATAACCTATCATTGGATTAGCCTCCTCACGTTCGTATTCCTGACCACCTTTAAGATTAGTGTATTCATTGGATCTAAAATCAGTAAACCTATAAATTACAGGTCTATTGTTAAATGCCAAACAAAACTTTGTTAACCCATCTACCAAAGCATCGATAAACTGACCTTCTTTTTTATCTTTAATAAATTTTCTAGGATGGGTTCCTATTTGAGCAATCATAAACTCAGCTCGTAACAACCCCACACCATCCACATTTCTTCCCGATACATTATCGGCAATATCAGGCTCGGCCAAGTTCACATATATTTTTGTGGCGGTTTTTGTGTGTAAAGGATCTATTTTTTGTTTTTCTTTTGAAGTATCAGGAACCAAAATATTTCCCTCATACACTTGACCGTTTGATCCATCAACCGTAATTATTTCCCCCGTTTTAAGAATCTTTGTAGCCATGCCTGATCCCACCACTGCAGGAATACCAAGCTCCCTGCTCACAATCGCCGCATGAGAAGTTCTACCACCCTGATCGGTTAAAATAGCACAGGCTCTTTTCATGGCAGGAACGTAATCCGGGTTTGTCATAGAAGCAACCAAAACATCACCCTCTTTTACTCTATTTATTTCGGAAGCCTTCTTAATAATTTTTACAGGACCACTAGCAACACCGGGGGAAGCCGCCAAACCTTCCAGCAAAAATTTACCTACCAACTTTGGATTAATCTTTTGAGTTTTCTTTTTAGTGGGAACAAGGGTTGTTACAGGGCGTGATTGCACAATATACAGTCTTTTTTTCTCCATACCCCACTCAATGTCTTGAGGTCTTCCATAATGTTCTTCTATCTCTAT
Organism: uncultured Candidatus Saccharibacteria bacterium; assembly: GCA_964427965.1. Classification (GTDB taxonomy): domain Bacteria; phylum Patescibacteriota; class WWE3; order UBA101185; family UBA10185; genus CAYRWK01. The sequence goes on from CAYRWK010000004.1 coordinate 3,640, forward strand.
ACCAAGTTCAGCTAAATCCACAATTTGTTTATCACTAAGTTTCTGTGATTCCTGATATGCTTTAGATACAGGTGTTTTACCGGCTAAAGTTAATTGCCAAGTCTGTTTAGCCAAGTGTTTTGAACGAATTTCTGTGGTTTTTTTATCAATAACGTATTGATCCGGCGTAACTTCACCCGATACAATAGTTTGCCCAAGCCCAAATCCCGCCTCTATTGCTACCTCGGAGGTATTGTTAGTAATAGGATTTACTGTAAACATAATTCCTGATACCTCTGATTGCACCATTAGCTGGATAGGTACAGCAATGCCCACTTTAAAATGGCTATAGTTTTGTTGGGTTCTATAAAAAATAGCCCTAGCCTCAAAAAGAGATGCCCAACACTTTTGAGTATACTTAACTACATCTTTTGCTCCTTTGATGTTAAGAAATGTTTCCTGTTGTCCTGCAAAGGACGCATCAGGCAAATCCTCGGCTGTCGCAGAAGACCTAACAGCCACAAGTCTATCGTGCTCACCACAAAGTGTGTGATAAGAATCCCTAATTTGTATTTTTAGATCCTCCGGCATAGCCGCGGCAATAATGGCCGTTTTTATCCTTTTAGAAGCAGCCTGTAACGCCTTTGAATCTTCAACATCAAGCCCCGATAACTCAGTCATGATCTTTTGCTTTAGAGAAGTGGTCTTTAGAAAATCAAAATAAGCGGTAGATGTAACTACAAACCCATTTGGTACAGGAATTTTTGCAAAAGTCATCTCGCCAAGATTTGCACCTTTTCCTCCAACAATAGGAATATCTGTTTTTCTAATTTGGGAAAACCATAAAGTGTGGGCAGTTTTTTTATTCATAAATTTATCTTATACCTGGCGTAGTAATTCCTCAACTTTTTTCTGCAAAAGCTCATACTCTTCCTGATCTTTTCCCTCATACCTAATACTAATATAGGGCGAGGTTCCCGATACCCTAACTAAAAACCAACCGGTATTAGAAATATAAGCTCTTACCCCATCAATATATAATACTTTTGCATATTCGGATGATTTTTTAACTAAAGATACAACTTTTTCCAAAAAGTCATTCTTTTTACAATCCTCTATGGGTAATTTAATTTCAGAAGATGCCACTCTTTTTGGATAGTTACTCATTAATTCGGAAAGTTTCTTACCTTTCTCCTGTAATATCTGGATTATTCTAAATGCGGCATACATGCCGTCATCAAAACCAAAGTAATCTCCACCAAAATAAGTATGTCCCGAAAGCTCACTACCTAAAATCGCACCCTTTTTCATTTCCTCCAGAAAAAAGGATCTTCCTGTTTTCATCATAGTAGGAATACCACCCTTTTCTCTAATGACACTATCTACAAGTTCTGAGGATTTTATATCATAAATAATCTTTCCCCCAGGAAATCTTTTTAACGCATCTTCAGCGAGTAAAAGGAGGGTCTCATCGTTTTTATAAACCGTACCCTTTTCATCAACCACCCCAACACGGTCTCCATCTGTATCAAAGGCAAATCCTACATCAGCCTTTGCTTCAACAACTTTTTTGCTAAGCACTCCCATAAATTCCTGGTTACTAGGATCAGGTACACCATTTGGAAAATCTGGATCATATGTACAGTCCAGCGGTGTTAGGTTAATTCCTAAAGCTTTGGCAACTTTAGGAGAAATTTCACTTGTTGCTCCATTTCCACAGTCAAAAAGCACAGAAAGGTTATTAGTAAACTTAAACTGTTTTTGCAAACACTGGATATATAAATCAAGATAATCTTTTGTTGTATAAACCCCGCAACCTGCGGCATACTTCTCTTCGGCCATAATACCTATCAAGCTTTTTAAGTTATCTCCTGCAAAAGGCACAGCATGACGAAATTCAAATTTAATACCGTTGTAGTTAATAGGGTTATGACTACCGGTTACATTAATACCGGCATCAAAATCCTCCACACTTGTGAAGAAATGAATAAGAGGAGTTAAAGTTATCCCAACATCCACCACATCACAACCTGTGCTTAATAAACCTTCTGAGACTTTCTTTGAAATAGTGGGAGAACTTTGGCGATCATCACGACCAAGAACACATTTACTTAGTCCGCGTTTTTGCAAATAGGTACCAAAAGCTTTACCCACGTGCAAAGCAAAGTCCTCATTTATATCTGTTGGAAAGACACCACGAATATCATAAGTTCTAAAAATCAAGGGGTTGGCAGTCATTGTGGGTAAATTCTATCACGAGTATGGCAACGTAAAGAAGAACCTGGAACCTCGAGGTTTGTTGTCTTCTACCCAAATCTTACCTCCATGAGCCTCAACAATACCTCTTGCTATAAAAAGCCCAAGTCCTGTACCTTTTTCTTTTGTAACACCGTCGTCGTGCCCCTGAACAAATTTATTAAATAACCTACCCTTAACATCGTCGGAAATACCAACCCCGTTGTCTGAAACACAAATTGTAGCTCCTTTAGAAGTACTTCTAGAAGTTATTTCAACAACCCCGCCTGCAGATGAAAACTTTAACGCATTAGAAATAAGGTTATTCATTACCTGTTTGATCTTTTCCGAATCAAACTTTATATTCTTGACCTTGTAATCTAAATCAATTTTAAGCTCAATCTGTTTAGCCTGCGCTAAGGCGGTGTATCTGTGGGATTCGTCAGTTAGTAATTGGTTAACATCAGAAAGTTTAGTATAAATCTCAAACCTACCGGCCTCAATCTTTGTCACGTCCAGTAAATCATTAACCGTAACAAGTAAATCACCTGAGGAGGATCTTATTTGGCCCAGCATATCAACAATTTGTTCTTTGGATAACTGATCTCCTTCTCTAATAATCAAGTCGGAAGATCCTTTTATTACAGAAAGAGGGGACCTAAGTTCATGCACAAGCATGGCAAAAAAATCCTCACGAATCTTTTGCATGTGATGTTCGTGATCTTTTGACTCCATAGCCTCACGAAGTCTTGCCCGCAGGTCAACACAATCCTGATATTTAATAATATATAGAAAAAGAAAAACCAAAGCGAGGATTGTGACTGAACTTACAATAATATATAAAGCGTAATCCATTTTTGGGCAGAACTAACTTTTCTCTAACTAACCTACAATTTTTACTGCAGAATCAGATGAGTCACCTAAAAGCACTTCGACCTTATTGGCAAGTTCTGCAGGTACAACATTGTATTTCATTACATAATCTTCAGCACCAAGTTCCATTGCTTTATTAACATTGGCATCAGTACCAAAGTTTGTAAGCATAATAACTCTTGTATTTTTTATTTCCTCCATGGCTTTGATGTTTTCCAGTATATCCAACCCACTCATGCCGGGTAAAACAATATCCAAAAGTAGTAAATCCGGCTTTTCAGTAATGATTTTTTGAATTGCCTGACTACCATCAGCCACATGAACTACCTGGTATCCTTTTAATTTAATTGCTGTTTCACACAGGGAATAAAAAGACTCGTCATCTTCTACTATTAATACTTTTTTACTCATGTATTTATAATACACACCTAAAAATGCGGGTGCAAGGGTAAGTTAACATAGTGTTTGATACTTAACCCCCGGGATACTTTTTGAACACAGATACCATCACAACGCCACTTAGCTTGTAAGTTGCGGGTTTTAAGTAAATATATTTTGATTGCTTTATATAACCTTATTAGCTTACCGGCACTAAGAGCCTCAAAAGCTTCTCCAAACTTGTTGGAGGTTCTATATTTGACCTCAATAAATACTAACTCACGATCCTTTGAACAAATTAGATCAATTTCACCCCACCTGCAGTACCAATTTTTAGCAACAATCGTATAACCCCTTGAAATAAAATAGGTCGCCGCTAAAGCTTCGGCGTATTTTCCTTTTGGAATATTTTGTGAGGCACACTAAAACACCATAACAAATATTATTAGTAACAAAAAGATAGAATTATCTACCCACAGTAGAGATTTTAGGGGTTTAGCTAGTTGATATCAGGCGGAATTCCATAGTACTTTATAAGTTCATCAGCTATACCCATCCATAAAGGAACGGCCGTCTCTGCCGCATAAGAACTTGACTCCGGCCTATCCAAACGCACAATCATTGAAAACTTTTTAGACGCGGGCAAAAAACCCACAAACGAGGCGTTAGTCTTTGTAGCATCGTATACGCCATTTATTGGAATTTGAGCGGTACCTGTTTTTCCGGCTATAGTATAATTTTTAAGGTTAAAGTACTTTGACTCTCCCCCGCTTACCGCCTGAGACAGCAAATCAATCATAGTGTCGGAAGATTCTTTTGAAATTGCTTTTCTTACAGCTTTATCGGGAATTTTAATGACTTTGTTTTGCTCAATAATTTGAGCTACAATTTTTGGCTGCATTAACACTCCTCCGTTGGCAATAGCGTTAAAAGCACAAAGTACCTGCAAGGGAGTTGCGGATATACCTTGACCAAATGAAATATTGGCCAAATCAATATCTGTCCATGTTTTGTAATCCCTAATAATACCGGTATCCTCACCTTCCAAATCTATGCCTTCTTTAGAGCCCAACCCAAAATTATATAAATATTTTGAAAGGTCTTTTGATCCCACTTGATGCCCAACCCAAGCCGCACCAATATTATTTGATTTTTGTAGTAGTTGGATAATGGTTTGAGTTCCATAATGCTTACCATCCCAGTTATTAATAAAATGACCGGAGTAATTTACAGGACCATTATCTTCAAAGGTCGTTGTGGGTGTAACTCTTTTTAGATCAATAGCCGCAGAGACAGTAACCCCTTTTAAAACGGACCCGGGTTCGTATGTTTCTGAAATAGCTAGGTTCTTACGCTCAACAGAGAGTCTATTTTTAGATTCAGTAGTTTGTCTAGCTTCATCCAAAAAATTGGCCGGATCAAAATTAGGAAAGTTAGCCATTGCAATAACCTCCCCGGTCTGCGGATCCATTACTATAACGCTACCCGATACCGAATCGTATTTTTTGACTCCCTCCTCCAACTTTTTTTCTACCAAATATTGAACCGATCTGTCTATTGTGGTCACAATAGTTCTACCGTTTATTGGGTCAACCTTGGTGTAACCTCCAACTAAAATGGGAGCACCAAAGGCATCTTTTTCCTCAATAATTCTTCCAGGTTTACCCCGCAAGTCCCCATCAAATTGACCCTCGATGCCATAATATCCCTGCTTGTCACCTTTTTCGTTACTACCCACAAAGCCAAGCACATGTGCAGCCAAAGAACCTTCCGGGTAGTACCTTACAGGTTCTTCCTCAAAACCCATGCCTTCGAGGCCAATGTTTTCTAACGCAATCTTGTCGGGAGGGGTTATATTATGTTCAAGAATCGCCCAGATCAAGTTTGAGTCAAAGATTTCAGTAATACGCCCGCTATAAAACGTTTCCAATTCAGACTCCTCCTCACTCTTTTTTGCTAAAAGTTCAGCTAGTTTTTTGGATAATAATTGTGAAAATTTAGTTTTATCGATCACTTTTTGAGGTTCTAAAAATAGTAGGTAATGAGATTGCGTTGTTGCAAGAATAAAGCCATCCTTGCTTAAGATATCACCTCTTTTTGCAGGGAGGTTACGTAAATTCCAGTACTGATCCTGAGCCATTTTTTTGTACTCTTCGTGGCCTAAAACCTGAATAGAAAAAAGTCTTATTACCAAAACAGCACAAATACACAGAAAAAAGCCCAACAAAATGTTGATACGGAGATTTTCAATTACTCGAATAGTTTTGCGCATTAGTTACAAAAGCTAATATGCTGCTGCGGTTGAAGGGTTTTTGATAGCAATAATTCCATCTATCATTTTCACAAAACCTAACTTTTTTGCCTTAGTTTCTATCCCCGAAAGAGAGGATAAAGAGGAGTCCTCGAACTCTAAAACAGCGATTTGCTTTTCTAAATCTTGTTTTTTGGCAGATAGTTCGTTTAACTCGTTACTTTTTAGGGCAAGGTTATTTGTTATTAATACTTGGCATAAAAGGCTAACAAACATGGCTACTAAGCTTACAACAAATATTGTTTTTATTATGTTTAGTTTTTTAAGATTTGCTAATGTTGTAATCATTTAATCATTCTTTCTCAAACACTCGCAGTTTTGCGCTTCTGCTTCTGGCATTTGCCAATACTTCTTCTTCGGACGGAACTAAAGGTTTTTCCGTTACTACCTTTAGACAGGCCCGCACGCCACGGCCAAATTGTTTAACCGTTTTGTCTTCAAGCGAATGAAAGCTAATTACAGTCATTCGCCCGCCAGGCAGTAAGAGGCGTGCGGCCCGAGGCAGTGAGTTTTTCAAATTGTCGATTTCACCGTTTACTGCAATCCTTAAAGCCTGAAAGACTCTAGTTGCCGGATGAATTCGACCATGTTCGTAGCCTGGAGGAGCTACACTAGCTAAAAGATCTGAAAGATCTTTCGTAGTGTTAAACTTCTTCAAACTGCGAGCTTCAACTATGGCTTTGGCAAATCTATTGGCCATACGTTCGTCGCTGTATTCAAAAAATAAATGTGCAAGGTCCTTTGCCGGTAGTGCGTTTACTAAATCTGCGGCTGTGACTCCAAGTGTTTTGTCTAAACGCATATCGAGAGGTTGATCTTCTAAAAAAGATAAACCTAGTTCTTCCCGTGTAAGTTGGTAAGAGCTGTAACCTAAGTCAAATAAAATCCCATTAACCTGCTCAAACCCGTTTTCAGATGCTATTTTTTCAATGTTCGCAAAGTTGCCGTGTGCTAAGGTGAAGTTTTTAGCTAAACCTTCGGTTTGAATTCTTCCCAATGCTCTTTTTCCTGCGGTTTCGTCTATATCAATTCCCAGTACATGTCCGCCTAGTTTTAAAATTTCAAGAGTGTGTCCACCATCTCCAAGTGTGCAGTCGATGTATTTACCGTCTGCTTTTATCTGCAAAGCTTCTAAAACTTCTTTTAATAAAACCGGCGTATGGTAGTTTTGTTGCATACCCTACTCCGCAAGTTCGGCAGAAATTTTTTGTAAATGTGCAACCCAAGTTTCAAAATCCCAGATTTCTATGTGATCTCCTGCGCCTATTACTGCAGTTTTTTTATCTATTTGGGCGTAATCTTTTAAATTACTTGGTAATACTAAACGACCCTGACCATCAACTGCGGTTTCTGCGGCTCCGGCGTATAGGTAACGCTTAAGTTCCCTAGTTTTCATGTCTGTTATTGGGTTTTCAATTTGCTTTCCTGCTTCAGCTACCCAGTCTTCTTTGTCGTATAAGAAGATACATTTCTCGAATCCACGGGATAAAATTACCTCATCCCCATGAATTTGATCTCGAAGTTTCTTGGGCAGGGCAATGCGAGAACCTTCGGTTATATTTGGTTGATATTCCCCAAGAAACATTCTCATAAGTAGCAAATTCTCGTCGGGTTTCACCATGTTTCACCAGACTATATCCATAATCCACCATTTGAAATCCAGTGTCAATACAAATAGAACCCGAAAGTGTCGTCAGCTCTTGTAAAAAGACCATTTATTACTATAATTAGAATATGAATTTAACTGTTTACTGGTATCCAATTATTGGCCTTATAGTAAGCTACTTTAGAAGAAAAGGCGCTACGTCCGAGGAAACTGCGATTACAATGACTGATTTAGACTGGATGGAGATGGGATTTCTCTCTAGTCCGCCAAAAACGGCGTTCTTATGGGATTTCAAAAAGTTTTTGCGACAAACTAAGGACGGCAGATATTGGTTAGACACACAAAAGGCTCAGGAATACAGACAAAATCAAACTAATATGATTACCGTCATGCTTATAGCTACTGTGATTTTTATCGTGGTCGGTTTTATAGTATCGGCACTTTCGGCCCTTTAAGAACCTAAACAAAAGTTGAGTGGATATTACACCTTATCGAGTATTTCAGAAACCTTAACCCTCTCCTGCTTAGTCGTATCTCTATCTCTTATAGTAACCGTATCATCTTCAAGAGTCTGATAATCGACCGTTATACAAGAAGGGGTTCCAATCTCGTCCTGACTTAAATATCTCTTTCCAATATTACCCCTATCATCCCAAGCAACAGAAACGCCTTTGAATCGCAAATCTTCATAAATACAACGTGCCTTCTCCACAAGCTCGGGTTTATTTTTAACAAGTGGGAAAACCGCAACTTTGTACGGAGCCACCCTTTTATCAAGCCTTAAAACCACACGTTCCCCATCTTCGTAATAAGCATTAGACAACAAAACCAACATCAACCTGTTAAGCCCAATAGAATACTCAACAACATTTGGAACATAGCTTTCACCTGTTTCCTCATCTTTGTAGGTAAAATCATTACCCGAAAACTCACCATGGCGTTTTAAATCCCAATCTCCCCTGTAGTGTAAACCCTGAAACTCCTTCCAACCAAACTCAAAATTATATTCAAGATCAGTAGCTATTTTATTATAGTGAGCTCGTTCCTTAAAATCCTGTTCTCTAAATCTTAGCTTATCCTCGGAAATCCCAAGATTTTTTAACCACTCAAAACTTTGCTTTTTTAATAATTCAAAGTGTTTAGGAGCTTCGGTTGGATTTATAAAAATTTCAAGCTCCATTTGTTCAAACTCTCTTGTTCTAAAAAAGAACGGCCCGACTTTAATTTCATTTCTAAAAGCTTTACCAATTTGAGCAACAGCAAAAGGCAACTTTAATCTCATGGAATCTTTGATCAACTGATAATTATAAAAAATAGGCTGACAAGTTTCCCCCCTTAAGTATGCTTTAGATTTTTCATTTTCCAATGTCCCAACTTCAACTTCAACCAAATTATTAAACTTTTTAGCTTTTGATAATTTATTGCCGTCGGGACTTAAAATATGATTTTCCTCAATCAACTTATCAAACTCTTCTACACTTGACCCATCAGAATTAATATTCAAAGCCGCATCAACCAGGTGATCGGCACGGTATCGTTTGTGGGTGACCAAATCTTCAACCATCGCATCAGCAAAACTTGCCACATGCCCGCTTGCTTCCCACACCCTTGGATGGGAAATAATTGCACTATCAAGCCCTACGGTATCGGGTCGTCTTGTAACAAACTCGTCCCACCACAAATTACGTAAATTCCTTAAAACTTCCGCTCCTAAAGGACCAAAATCATAAGAAGCTTCCCAACCTCCATATATTTCAGAGGACTGAAAAACAAACCCCCTTCTTTTACAAAGGGACATTAGTTTTTGTTGTATTGTTTGTGAATCTTTATTTTCTGGAATCATAGCAAAGCAAGTATACTACACATGAGTACCACAACTAAATACTTAAACTCTTGAAGTCGGTATCCAAAGACTCTCTCACATGTTTTTTGATCTTGGCATTAAGCTCTGCACGTCCAAAACTACGAAGTTTTTCCAAACTAATCTCATACCCCAAATTTTTCATCAGCAAAACTTCAAACTTATTTACAAAAAAAGAAATGTTAGCACCATCCTCGTTAAGTTTTCCTAACATGTCTCTAAGTAGGTCAAAAACCTTATGAGCATCTGCGTCCTCTTCAACCGACTTATTAACAAGTTCAATCATATAATATCCGGCAAGAGATTTTTTAAGGTCCGCCTTAATGTGTTTGTAGGATTCTGTAAGTTTTACTTCTTGGATAGTTTTGTAACCGCGGGCATCTTCAGATAAGCTGACAGTAATATAGTTAAGGGTATCTAAATTACCCGATCTGCGAGAAGAGATTTTTCTTACTCCCTTAGCCACTGCGGATATCTTCCCCCTGTCTTTTGACAGGAGGGTGTATATCCGATCAGCATCTTGGTAGTTTATTTTTTTGAGTACAATCGCCTCAGTATTAAACCTGGCCACAAGTTATAACCTTACTTTGACTTGGGCATCTTTTTCAAGTGTAATCTTCTCGGTCTTACCATTTACGGTTACTGTATGTATCTCACCGTTCGTACCCGGTTGTTTCTGAATATACAAATTGTATATCCCATTCTTTATAGTATTTTCCGGAAGATAGTACTTAAAGGTCACTGACTTTGATTCAGTTGGACCAAGCTCAATATATCCGGTAAAGATCGTCTTGTTTCTTTCCTGATCAGTTGTTGTACCATCCTCACTTCCTTCTACGCTAATAATCTCCGAATTTAGAGGGGTATACAATCTGATCCACTCTCTAAATCTTTTGATAAAAGGAGCGTACTCATCACCGGGCTGTGGATAAGCGTATGTAATTTTTACGGTATCTACATATCTAGTACCTTCTTTAGTTAAGACATGATCTACGGTCTTTGACACAAACCAGTTAGTCTTATCTCCGCCAAGGTTAGTGGAAACTACATACGAGTAGTCACCTTCAACAGGATCGATAACTCTACCTGCTAAGTTATATTTCTCCAACAAAGCCTGTGCTTCGGGGTCAAAAGAGTAAGCAAGAATATGTTTCTCACTAATCAACTGAATACCCTTTTCAATAAGTTGAGACCACAAGTACTTATCCGAATCAAATAGGTTTTGAAGCATTCCTTTCATCAAAACTCCAAGGACACCTTTTCTATTAGCTTGCTCTCTAAGCTCCAAAGATGCGGTCTTTTCCAACTCTAAAACAACATTCTCCGGTGTGTACGTTAACCCGTTTACAGTAACAGGTCCTGTAATCTTTAATAACTCACTTACAACATCGGTATCTATTGTAAGAATCCCATCTACCGGTTTATATACATCCGGTTTTATAGGCATTGCAAGTTCATAGAAATACATAAACTTGTCTACAGCTGTAGGAAAGTCAGGTGAGATGTTGGTATCTCTAGCATACAATCTTTCCACTTTTAAATACTTTTGATAAGCGGCAGGCGCTGTCGGGAAGGTAAAATACGCATCAATCGCATCCAGTGTTAAATCAATGCTATACATGTCCGCCGATGAAAAGTCGTGATTGACGGGTACTCCATCTTGCAATCTAAAGGTTGCATAATTTGTCCAAAAGCCTCCGGTTGCTCTCATTTCCTTATCGTTTTGCATAATTACTAAATATCTTTTTATAGGAGTGTTAACACCCAAAAGTCTGGGAATAATTTCCAAGGCTTTTTTAATGTCAGGTACATACTCATCAATACGACCTAAGGTCGCTTGGGCACCTTCAATAGCTGGCCTTACAGGCGTACCCTTAATACTTTCCGGATATCTTGAGGCATCAATTTGCTTTAACTCCTCTCCGGCTTGATCAAGTTTTGATAAAACCCCATCCATTTCGTTTGCAATTTTTGGCATAAGGCTTACCCAAGTAGCAAAAGCATCAGCAAGACCGGTGTCGGCGGCATTTGTAGGAATTTGGTCGGACATAGTAGACTCTTCAGCTACCTTTAGTCCTGCGGCATCAGCAAAGGGCAAGATTAGTTTTACAGCTTCTCTGGATGCTTCAATTCCATAAAGTCCCGCGTTAATAAAATGGTCTGAATCAGCATAATAGTCTTTGGTCATCCCAAAATTCTCTGCCCAACCAAAATTACTATTTCTTGCATCTCTTAGATTATTTAAATCTTCTTCTGTTTTGGAAAGTGCCTCTTCCATGGCTACAACATCTCGATTTGTAAGCGCTTCACTTAAGGCCTGTTTATCGGCTTTAAGGGCATCCATGTTAACCTTCATGGCAATAGCCGGTTTTATTACAAAAAAGAACAATACGGCAAAAACGGCTACACCAAGTCCAAAGATCACACCTCCGCTGACACCAAGGCCTTTTACAAAGCCACCTTTCTTACCATTGCCGTTCTTAACTTTAAAACTATTTAAATTTCCATTTTTATTAAAAGTACCATTTGATTTCATAGGTGGATTTATTCCTTCCGTTCCATTAGAACTTCCGTTTGAGGGAAGATTAACTTTTGTACCTGGTTTCCAAAAAGTAGAATTCATTTTGCGGGGCTCCCTTTTTCGCCAGCAACTATTGCATACGGCGTTTTTAAAATTATTAATAAATCATACAGCAAAGATCGTTTGTCTGCATACTCTGCATCCATTCTTACCCTATCTTTATAACCAATGGCGGATCTTCCAGACACTTGCCACGGCCCAGTAATACCGGGATTAATGGAAATAACTTTTTGAACATACTCCCTAGTTTCCGGGTACCTCTCCGACTGTTCTTTTAATTCAAAGGGATAGTAAGCTCGTGGGCCAACGACACTCATCGTCCCTTGTAACACATTAAAAAATTGAGGAAATTCATCCAGGCTTGTTTTTCTAATCAGCGATGCGCCCGGCAACAGCCTAGGATCACTATCTGTTTCTACTTTATAATTATTCTTTATATATTCTTGATGAAATTCTGGGTGATCAAGCATCCATTGATGTGCGTTAGGAATCATAGATCTAAATTTGTACATCTTAAACTCTTTCCCACCTTTTGTTACTCTAAGCGGAGTATCTGCAAAAACTGGCCCATTCGGTGAAACAATTTTAACGTAGATAGCAATGAAAGCCATAACAGGCCCCATGAGAGTAATTGCCACTAAAGAAACTATAATATCTATTATTCTTTTGCCGATTTCGTAAAAAGTCATAAAAGTTTATCTGTAATAAGTGCCTATCTAGTATACATGAATAAAAATATTTGCAAAAGTTACCATATACATTACAGGATTTATGGCTGGGCAAAACCTTGCATTTGAGTAACAAATCTCTCACGATTAAACTTTTCAGCTTGTTTTATACAATCCTCACTTTTATATCTTGACGCATCAAAAGTCTGCAAAACGTTCTGTAAGGACTCTGCAGTTTGTTCGTAAAAAAATTCCCCGGTTAGTCCCGGAACAACAGTTTCCAATACTCCCCCCTCTCCATAGGCTATAACAGGTTTACCAAAGGACATGGCCTCAAGAGGGACTATCCCAAAATCCTCTTTTTGTGTATTTATTAAAGCCGTACACCCCGCAAGAAGCTCGTCTTTTTTATCCTCAGCATACCCAAGAAACTCAATATTTGAAGAAGCTTTTTTTTGCAACTCCCCCAAAGCAGGTCCAACCCCTATAATCTTTAGATTTACCCCCAGTTTTGTGCAAGCATCAATTGCAATATCAACCCTCTTCCACGAAAGCAGTCTTGTAAGTATTAAAAAGTATTTTTCAGGTGTCGCAGTCTTAGCACTTACTTCAATCTCACGTTTTTTAACTTCACAAAAAGGGTAAACAATTGCAGCATTCTGCCCATAATATTTTCTAATTCGTTCTCTTGGGGTTTTAGAGTTTGCAATAAACAAACTCACTCTATGAGCTGCAGCATAATCAGAAGCTCTAATAACACTAAGCGGTAAACTTAATACCAGCTTAGATAGAGCCTTAATAGGCTTAAAAAACCCAAAGCTTTCATTCTCAAAATAATCAACAGGCTCCCAAAACATTCTGCCCGGACTGTGCATATAACAAATATGTTTGGTTTGAGGTTTAGTAATAATAAAATGAGCAAATCTTGCAGACAAAGATAAAACCACATCGTATTTTGTAAAATCAAAACTCTCAAACGCAAAAATATGGAGTAGAAAAATAAAGTAGTAACGATTTAGCTTTTCAACAAAGGGTAGTTTTTGCATAAACGAAGTATGCAAATCAATTTTTTTCTCTTTGCATATATCTAGCCACCTTTTTGAAGCAACCGAGGTATAAACAGGTGCGTCCGGCCACATAGCGTGTATCGCCAAAAACACTTTTTCGGCACCACCAAACTGAATCAAATCATCACAAACAATAGCAAGTTTCATAGTGACACTATCATAGCAAAATCTCATAATCCTGCTAGAATTTAGGGGTGATTAAAAAGTCATTTATGAACATATCCTTTGTCAGCGCGGGGAATATCTTTAATGCCGGACTTGGTTTTTTATTTATTGCCGCTACCGCCAAAATATTATCTATTGATGATTTTGGAAGATACGCTCTTATCACCAGTATTTTAATTCCTATAGCAAAACTTACCGATCTTGGTACAAATTCATTGTTTGTCGCCCACTCTATTACTAAAGGAGAAAACCCATTAAACAGGTTTATGAGTCTAAAATTCTTGTTGTTTTTAGTAGCCCTACCGGTTTCAATTTTTATCCTACTGTTTTTTAACCTAGCCGATACCCAAACTTTAATTATCTTCTTGCTGGGGCTTTTGGCATACGCTATTAACTTTGCGCTTTTTGGCTTGTTTCAACAGCTCGAAGACTTTGTTGCTGTAGTTGCAGTTAACACTATTCCCGCACTAATAAAAGGTATTTTTGCAGTTTTAATTTTTTTTGGACTTATAACTCTTAACTACGAACAAGCTTTTATTGTTTTTTCTCTATCAGTTGTACCAAGTTTAGTTTTATGGTGGTTTTTACCCAAAGACTACCGTAAGCTTAAGTTCACAATGATAGGAGTGAGGCAACTCTTTTTTGAAACTCTTCCGGCCGGTATTTCATTATTTATTAGTGAGGGTTGGGCGGCTATAGCAAACGGTATTGCAAAAATTGCTCAAGGCTACGCACAGGTTGGCATATACTCAGTTGCAGAAAAGATCTCCAGTGTGTTTACCCTTTTATCTCTAGCAATATTTACAGTCCTTCTTCCAAAAAATGCAAAAAACAAAAAAGAGTTAAATAAATATGACTTTACCGAAACTATACTACTTTCTATAGGAATTCTTTTGGTCTCAGGTGCCGCTATTGTTGCGGCTCGTATTGGGGTTCCCATTGTGTTTGGAGATAAGTTTAACGAGTCTATAAAATTACTGGATATTATGATTTTGGCAAGTGCTATCACGGCAATACATGCGTTTATGGAAAACTACTTTTACGTTGAAAGAAAAACGAAGGTGCTATTTTCTATAACTACTACAAAACTCCTTGTCTTTTTAGGCGCAAGCTTTTTGTTAGTACCGGCCTATTCTTTAAACGGGCTGGCTTATGCTCAGCTTGCCTCGGCACTAGTTGCCTTAGCTTTAACCGTTTATATCTTTAATAAGCACAAAAGTCACCAATTGTAGGTTTTTCTTAAATCCTTATTTTGTTACCTTAAGGTGAAGCTCCTTTAACTGCGTATCGCTTACTTCACACGGAGCATCCATTACAGATGTTTTGCCGCTTGAGGTCATAGGAAATGCAATTACCTCTTTGAGAGAAGACTCTTTAGCCAAAAGCATTACCAATCTGTCCAGTCCTAAAGCTATTCCTCCATGTGGAGGAGTGCCTAGTTTAAAAGCCTCAAGCATATGGCCAACACTTTCCTCAGTTTCCTTTGCAGAGTACCCCATGATCATAAATACAGATTTAAGCATTTCAGGATTATGAGCACGAATACTTCCACCCCCAACCTCATACCCGTTACACACAAGATCGTATTGAGTAGTCAAAATCTTCTCGATGTTTTCTGCTTTCATTAACCAATCCTCATGTTCCTTAATAGGTTTACTAAACGGGTTGTGGGTAAAGGTCCAGCCGGATTTACTATCCTCAACCTCAGCTTTAACTGCTTTATCTACTTGTTTAAAGAATGGAAAGTTAATTACCCAAGCAAACGCTAATATCCCTTTTTGCTTTTCTTCCTCTGTGCGCAGGTCAAACTTATCGGCACCATATTTTGCTATAGCATCGCTATACTCAACTACCGGAAAATCTTCATCTTTAAGCACACCGCCCACAGACTTAACTGCTGACTTCACAATACTCTCAACAGTTTTCATCACATCTTCTCTCTCAACAAAACTCATCTCCAAGTCAACCTGAGTAAATTCGTAGCCGCGATCGGCACGCAAATCTTCATCTCTAATACATTTGGCAAACTGGAAGTACTTCTCAACGCCAGCTGTCATCAACAGTTGTTTGTACTGCTGAGGGCTTTGAGGCAAAGCATAAAACTTACCCTCATGATAACGAGAGGGCACAATAAAATCTCTTGCGCCTTCTTTAGTAGATTTTGTAAGAATGGGAGTTTCTACTTCTACAAAACCCTCTGTAACAAGACCTTCACGTAAAGCATGGGAGAATTTAGACCTTAGAGCAACAATATTTCTCATGCGCTCGCGCCTTAGGTCCAAATACCTATATTTAAGTCTGGACTCTTCGTTTATCTCAAGACCTGAAGAATCCAGGGGAATAGGAAGTTCCCCACATTTGTTTAAAATCTCATAATCAGTCACTTCAAGTTCAATGCTTCCGGTTGGAACATTTGGGTTAACAAGTTTTTCAGGACGAGCTTTTACTAAACCCTTTATGCTTACCACTGACTCCGGAGTTAATTCGGACATTTTTCCTACTCCCACACATTGAATTTTTCCTGTCCTATCTCTTAAATCAATAAACGTTAACTTTCCATGGTCCCTTTTTACATCAACCCAACCCATAATTGTTACTTCTTCTCCAATTTTTTTGAGAGTCTCAATTACATATGTTCTTTCCATATAAAACCTCCAATACAAAAAATATATAAACTTGCGGGGTCTATAAAATACAAAAACCCCGGCAACAATTGCCAGGGTCCAAAATGGACGGTACCACCTGAAACTTTTAACTTAATTCACAGCTATAACGGGCATTCCCGTTCGGTCATTTCCTACCGAAAGCTCCGGAGTGTCACAAGTTCCATCAACGCTTTTATTTAGATATTTCTCAAATAATATCACATCAATTCAAAGGTACAAGCCTTTGCTTTTGTGAATCATAGCGATACATAGTTGAATACATCCCAAGCACCCACTCTTTGTTTGAAGATATCTGCTCCATCCCAGGGTATGTTTCCTTGAGCTTTCTAAACCTGCTTTCCTTGGTCACATAAAACAAGGGGTTAACATTATCTCCCGAACCAAGCTTGTCTCTAAGAGGCCCAAAATCCACAATCTCAAACGGACTTTTTGTGTAATACAAAAGAATTGGTAAATCTATCCTATCGGCAAGAATTACATGCTCAGTTCCAAACATCTCATCTTTGGTTTGAAGAAGTATTGCCTGTGCTCCTGTTAAATCAGATTCATACACTAATACGCGGTTGGCATAAAGATAGGTAAGTCCAACCATCACAACTGCGTATAGCATTAAGCCCTTAAACATCACAGGTTTTATAAACGTCAGTCTCTTAAACATAAAGTCGATTACCCACTCTACAAATACCCCAACCATAAGAGCAGTTACCGGATAAATTGGAATGATGTACCATTTAAGTTTTGATACTGAGGAGGAAAATAACACGAAAATAAATAAAGCCCAAATAAGCAAAAATACAAACTTATTATCCCTCTTGATTACTTTTACCAAAGCTAGAAGGATAGCAGGAATTAAAGCAATAAACCAAATTCTCATACTAACCTTCATTACAGTCACATACCATAAAAACGGCCTACCCTTATCCTCAATAGCAGAAGCCGCGCGATCCAACACGTGGTAACCAATGTAGTTACTGATAAAAGCATTTCCAAACCTGCGATACATTTCCAAATGCCACGGTAAAAAGATTGCCGCACTTACTAAAAACAACATCAAATAGTTTTTAATAAGCTTTTTTGACAACCCCTGTTGCCGACTTATAAACAAATACAACTCATATAGTCCAATTACCGCAAAGGGAACAAACCCTATAACACCCTTAGTCATAATCGCAAGCCCAATACTGATTCCGGAAAAAATTAGGTTTTTTCGAGAATCGTTGCTTTTAAATAGCCAATAATTATATAAAGCAAAAGTAATAAAAAAGGTTGCTGTTACATCAAGCATAGAAGCTCTTGCGTAATATAAATAGTTAAACGTAGTTAGCAGGACAAAAGCGGATAAAAACCCAACTGTCTTATTTGCAAGTCTTTTTCCAAATAAATACACCGTAATAACTGTAAACAAACCAAATATGGCAGAAGGCAGTCTCACTGCAAAATCAGAAAAACCAATTAACTTAAAACTAAGAGCCATTGCCCACATCCCAAAGGGGGGTTTTTCATACCAAATATCATCGTCCTGCCAATACAAATTAATATATTCATTTTTAACTACCATGTTTTTGGCAATCTGAGCATAAATAGCCTCATCCCAAGGAAGAAGATGGTTTTTGCCAAGATTAATAAAAAGCAAAAAGATGGAAATGCCCAGTAAAACTGCTACAGGTAGTTTTTGGGAGTGTAAAACCCACTTATAAACTTTTTCTAAATTCTCTTTACCCAAGGTTCCCACGCCCCAAATAAAATAAAAGAAAAATATTAGCCAAAAAAACTCAGAGTTATATGAATAAAACACACCCGCCGCAAGCCAACCAACCAGCGCAGAAAACATTGCTGATGCGGTTAGATACTTTTCGGATACCCCATAAGTTAGGGCAATATAAATCAAAGGTAAAAGTCCACAAAGCAAAAAAAGCAGTAACACCGAAAATCCAACCGCGCCTGTTTCGGCTAGAGCCTCTCCCCAAATTGTATGTGCAGGAACTCTGACACTAAGAGCTGCCGGATCTCTACCGTAAAATTCAGCTGCAACTTTAGTCTTTTGGAATTGTTCAAAAAAGCTTCCATATCCCCCACCCAAAATTGGATAGTTACCAAAAACCGCTATAGTCCCACGAAGAAGTAATAAATGAGAATCAAACGAATCTATACGGTAGTGAAAATATTGCTTAATCTTTGCTCTAAATGGGCTGGCCTTATTACTGTACTCAATCAAAAGAGGGATGGATACTAAAACTAAAATACTAAAAACAATTGCTATTCCTTTTAACTTAAGTTTCCTAAACGCCAAGATAATTACAAAAGTCAAAAGAGCGACTACCGCACTTATCCACGAAGTTCTTGAATTTGTCATTACAAGTACGGCCGTAAGAGGGATGCACAATAAGGTGTAACCGATTTTTTGGCGAAGAGATTTTGATGTTAAGGTAAATATAGCAAGAACGGGTAGTAGCCCGGCAATCAATCCTCCAAAATGGTTAACATCCCAAAACAAAGAACCAACTCTGGGTAAATGACCCGGAACATTCCACAAAGCTCCGATGACTTTACCAGTAGATAGGTAAACAAAAAATTGGAAAAAGGCGAAAAGACAAGCACCAAGTACAACCAAACCATATATTTTTATATACTTTATAATCTCGTCAGGACTTTCTTTGAAACGGTTATACAAAACAACACCTAACACCACAATAGTTGTAAAAAAAGCAAGCAAAAAAAAGCTGGCAGGAAGGTTTTTGGAAAAAATAATGGAAGCAGCTCTCACAACCCATAACAGGATTAAAGTAATAGTAAAAGGATCTTTTATACCGGCGGTCAATTTTCTAACAAATAGTTTTTTCTCTTTAAAAAAGCTTGCAACAAGCCAAATACCCGAGGTGGCACAAAGTGCCAGCATGAATAACCTAACCGGGAGTAAATCCCATCTATACAAACTAAAAAGTTCTTTGTGCAAAAAAACAGATAATACCATTAACACTACAACCGCCACCTTAAAGTTTTTTAAAAGCAATATTGCTGAAACTAACAGTAAAAGCACGGCTACTGATAATTCAATAATCATAAAGTTACCTCCTTCTTCAACACCTGGTTGTAAACTTCAAAAGTTTTTTTAGCGGCGTTTTCCCAAGTATAACTGCTTAACATTTTATCTGTCACTACCGGACGGGGAGCAAAGTATTCCTTCTTTATCGCATCTTTTATGGAGTCAATATCTTCAGGTTTGCAGTACGAAGCTTGATCCCCCAAGTATTCTTTGGCGCGCTCACCCGATGCTACAGCGTTAGTTCCGGAAAAAAGTGCCTCTAAACTAGTTAACCCAGTGGTTTCAAACCAACTGGCCGACACCCCAACTTTAGCAAAATGACAATAAGAAGGCATTTCTTCATAAGGTACCTTGGAAATATGTATTACCCATTTATTTTTTTTAAGGGAAGAATTAAATCTTAAAATATACTCCACGTGCTTGCGACTGCTTTTTACTCCAACTAAAACCAGCTTCAAATCTAAACCGGTTTCTTTACGAAGACGTTTAACTGCCTCAATTACACTTAATTGATTTTTACGAGGTTCTATTCTTCCCACACATAAAATATATTCATTTATCCCAAGAGCGTTTTGATAGTGAGAATTGTTTATAAAATTTTTGCTAACTCCATTAGGTACAATGCTCCACTTAAAATCCACCTCGTAAGTGGTTTTCAGATCCTCGGCTTCCTTTTCTGTTTGAACCAACACATAATCAGACCATCTAATAGTATCTCTGTTCATGTTTTGCAATCCTTTAAAGATACTGTAAATTGTAGGTTTTAAATGCACGGGATCAAAAATTGTTCTGTACACATCTTTGTAAGTATCGCGATGAAACTGGTTTCTAAACATGTATTTTGTGAGACGTCTGTAGTCAAAAACATACTCTTCATCAAACTTTTTTAATTCGGCAACGCTGTGGTGAATGGGAGAAAGTACAATAGGTTTGCCAAGTTCTTTAGCCTGTTTTGTATAGAAATATGACTCGGGAGACCAGTCTAGCTGAAAAATATGAATCAGATCATATCCGGCCATATCAGTGTTCAGACCACTTTTAATATCTATTTCGACTCCAAGCTTTCGTAACTCAGCGGCAGTATTCTCGACTTGAATTTTATCTCCCCCGCCATTTTCAAGTAAGCCCAATCGGCCAAGCATTAATACTTTCACTTGGCTTCCTCCAAAAGTTTCAGATATAAAGTTTCATAAGCATCATCAAATTTTTCCATTGTAAATAAGTCCTCCACACGCTTTTTTGCAGCTTGCGTAAGCTCCGCCAAATTATCTTTTCTCTGATACAAGCTTAGCATTTTTTGAGCAAGATCATCCGGATCATCAACATTAAAAAATAATACAGTTGATCCACCAACCTCCTCCAACACCTCAAGATTTGAACAAATGGTGGGAATCATACTGTACATGGCCTCAATTAACACAATGCCAAAACCCTCCGCTCTTGTTGGAAAGACAAAAGCGTCCCATGTGTTATAAAACTTAATCAAATCTTTGGCAATAAATATTCCGGTAATGATAACTCTATCCTGAATACCTAATTCTTTTACTAAAGTCTTGTACTGCTCTTCCAACCTTCCACCGCCAGCAATTAATAAATAGACGTTATCCTTGTCTAAAATGGAAAATTCCAAAAACTTTTTAAAACCTCTAATTAAAATATCGTGACCTTTTTCTTCTGTTAACCTACTGCTGATCCCAAAAACAAAAGCATTTTCTGGGATATTGTATCTGGTTAAAATCTCATTTCTGTAAACAACCTTTTGAGCTGGGGAGACCGTAAATTTTGTAGTGTCTAACCCGTTTGGAATTACAGCCAGCTTGGACCTGCTAATACCTTCTGTAGATTTAATTCTTTTGCGTGATTCGGTTAAACAAATCTCACATGAACCAAATAAGTTAACCTCGCAGGCATAACCAAAAACTGCAAAATACGTATAAACCTTTTTAATAAAAGTGGGCATAAGCCATTCTGAAATCGGGGTATGGATATGGGACACGCGCACTTTTGTTCGTGCTAAAAAGCCGGCAAATATGGAATTAGCTGCTGCTTTTAACTCATGTCCGTGAATAAGGTCAATTTTTTCTTTGCGCAAAAAAGAAACCAGCTCGAAAATATAAACAGGATCCATTTCAAAAAGGATTCTTTTTACCCTAACCTGAGCTCCGGCTTGTTTAAACCAATCTACAACGGGGCCGTCCACACACCAGACAAAGACCTTATGCCCGCGCAACACCATGCCTTTTGCGAGATCGACACAATGTTGCTCCATGCCGCCGGGGTTACCTGAGTTTAGTGTGTATAGAATTTTCATTTAGGGTTATTATATCTCGCTTTGCTCGATGTAATAAATTTACTATAACTTCTGTCTTTCCAAAATAGCTCCAAGCATCTTCTGTGTCTTCCCATCCCAATTATTCTCCTTAGCAACCGCTCTTCTTGCTAAAATTCTACTGGTGCTATCCTCATCCAAGGCCTTTTTAACATTAGCCGAAAACTCATCGTAGGATTTTGATAAATAGCATACGTCGGCAAAAGGATAATACGCGGGAAGGTCGGTGACAATTGTTGGAAAACCTGCGGCAAGGGCATCGTGAAACTTTACAGGAAAACAACCGCCAACTGTGTAATCGTTAAGTTGATAAGGAATAATATAGGCATCAAATCCGGCGTAATAGTTTTGTAGAATTTCGTAAGGTCTAAATCCTAAAAAGTGAATATTTTGCAAACCTCCCAATCCGATTGTATCAAGACTGGCGTTGGCATCTTTTAGCCCCATTTGACCAATCAATACAAAAGAAATGGAGGGGTTTTCTTCCGCAACTTTTTTCATTAACTTGGCATCAAACTTGTATTCATCCAAAGCTCCTGCAAAACCCACACGAGGGCGTTTAATATTTGCTAAATCCTCAGGTATTAAGTTTTTAAGTTCATCAACTTTTGAAAACTTTTCATAATCACCAACATTTGGCATAAACAAAGTATTTGCGTTATATGTTTTTAGCTTTTCAACTAAACCCGGAGCAGTTGCAAATACCACATTAGCTTTTTCTGCTAACATTTTTTCTTGAGCTACGATATTTTCCTTACCAATAGAGGTTGCATAAAAAGCACTGTTAGAAGGAAATCCCTCGTAATTGTCTACGCAGTCGTATACCAAAAAGTCATATTTTACTTTTTTTAGATAGCTGGCCAGTTGGAGCAACTGAACGTGATATACCCATAACACAGTTTTACACTGCGGATCAAAGTGTTTTTTAGCAAGAGAGTTAATATGCTTGATATGTAGCTGCGATGTTATTTGAGAAAAAGGCACGATATTTAAAGGTGTGTAGA
>CAYRWK010000005.1:0-19321 GCA_964427965.1 uncultured Candidatus Saccharibacteria bacterium
TTTTTTGGCGCCTTTGCAAAACTACTTGCCCAATCTAAAACCGGGCAAGACTCCGGGGTCAGAATGAAGTAAAATGATCCCGGAAAAACAGGAGTTGTGACAACGCCTTTGGCCATGACTCCTGTTTGTTCTATTTCAAACTACTTCTCATCATCAATCAAAAGAGTCTGCTCCTTTGGCTCAATACTCTGAACACTCTCTATCTTTCCAAACAATCTTGCAAATTTAATCTTCACATTATCCATGGCTTTATAACCATTAGAGACATGTCTTTCCAAAACCCCAAGCTCGTCATTAAACTTTTCTGCTTCCACTCTTATACCTGCCACTGCTTTTAAAATATCTCCTGTACTTTTTGCTAGGCTTTGTCTTTGATAAGCAACAAGAATAATTTTCATTAGGTACGAAAAAGTATTCGGAGATGCCATAAGCACGTTTTTAGCCTTGCAGTAATCTTCAATATCCGGGGAGTTTACTATTAGCTCGTAAAACACACTTTCTGATGGAATATACATTACGGCTTGGTCGCTGGTGTTTTCTTCAGGCAAAATATATTTATTGGAAATCTCGTCTATTCTCTTTTTTACATCGTTAATAAATGTTTTCTTAAACTTATCTCTATCAATATCGTTATCACAAGTTAACATTGCCTTAAAATTCTCCATTGGAAACTTGGAGTCGATGGGGATCAAGCCTTTATCAGTAACAATAACAGCATCACAAATACTGCCGTTCTTAAATTTATATTGAGTTTTATACAAATCGTTTGGAAGAGTGTTAGCTAAAATATCGTATAAAAACTGCTCACCCAGACCCCCTCTCATTTTTGGGGATTTAAGGACATTACTTAAGTCCTTCATATCTTTGCCAAACTCCTGAATTCCCCCAAGCTGATGTTGAACACCTTTAATAACTTCCGAAGCATTATCCAGTCTTTCCCAGATAAGCTTGGTTTGTTGGTTCATAGCATCTCGTTGAGTTTTGAGCTGAGTTTCAAGCGTGCTTCTTTGATCTTTTAGTCCCTTATCCAAAAGTTCTCCGCTTTTATCAACAGAGCCTTTCATATCTTTTAACCACTCCATCAACACAGTATCAGAACCACCTTTGATGTCTTCTTTAAGTTTTTTCATTTGGGAAGTTACAAAAAAGATAATTAGTGCGGCAGTTCCAAGAAACAGGATTATTAAGATTATTAATGTGGGTGCGGTTATCATGTAGACATTGTATCAGAAGTACGGAATATTACGGCAATAGACCTAAGCTTCTACAGAAGCGATTGGCTCTATTTTTATGCGTTCGTACACCTCATCAAACCTTGGTACCAACACGGAAAGGGTTTTTCTGAGTGTACTCACGTCAACGTCTATATAACGAACAACGTAATTTGTCAGCGCCCTAAGATCGGACTTAACTTTTATGAGATCCCGTTTTATAGGTTTAAGTGCCTTTACAAGGTCTGTTTTAGAGGCCAACTCACTACGTAACTCTGTTTTGATTCTATTTTCCGAGGAGGTTACAATATCCGTAACAATAAGTTTAATTTGAGATAAATCTTGAGAGGAGAGCATAATGTATTTTTATCAAACAAATACTCCAATGTCAATTATGATATTTAGTGACAACCCTACCAATTTTGAACTGATGCGTTATTATTAACACATGCCTGCATTCCTTTATACAGTCGCGCTGGTAAATATAGCCTTATGGGGTTTGTGGGCAAGATCGTTGTTTATTTCAAAACCGGATAGTTTAGTAAATATCCTAGTTTTCTTATTGCTTTTTTTCTTTGCTCTTGCATTAACAATAGCTTTTCCCGTTTATTTTTACTACTTTAAAAAAGCCCCTACTTTAACAAAACTTCGCTTAATTTATCGCAAAAGCTTAAAGTGGGGCTTGTTTTTAAGTGCCGGCGTTACACTGCTTATGGCTTTAAGAGCTTTTCAATTGTTTAATATTGTAACGGTAGTCTTATTCGTAATTTTGTACGTGGCTCTATTTACTCAATTAAAAGGTAGAAGGTAACCTTTTTGTGATAAAATCGGCACTAATGACTAAAAGTATAAAGAAAAAGTATTTAATAACAACAGCCATTGATTACACCAACGATGTAATTCATATTGGCCAAGCTTATGAAAAGATTTTAGCTGACGCAACAGCCAGATTTTTGCGTCTAAAACACGGTGACAAAAATGTATTTTTTTTAACCGGAACAGATGAGCACGGCACAACCAACGAAAAAGCCGCAAAAGCAAGAAACCTATCACCTTTAGAGCATGTAACCGATATTTCAAAAAAGGACCAGGAACAGGCGGACGCACTTCAAATCTCATACAATAGATTTTTTAGAACAACCGATGAGGATCATAAAAAGACAGCCGCAGACTTTTTTGATAAAGCATTTAAAGCCGGAGATATCTACAAACATAAATACCAAGGTTTGTACTGTGAAGGTTGCGAGGCTTATAAAACTCTATCAGAACTAAACGATCAAGGTCAGTGTTTACTTCATCCCACTCGCGAAATTCAAAAAGTTGATGAAGAAAACTATTTTTTTAAATGGGCTAAATATTCTAATTATCTAAAAACCTTAGTTTCATCCGCTGGGTTTGTTTTGCCCGAAGGTAAGCAAAAAGAAATGCTGGCTTTTATTGAAAACGGTATTCAAGACATACCTGTAACCCGTCCCAAATACAAGTTATCTTGGGGGATAACGCCAAAAAATGACGCAGAGCATGTAATTTATGTTTGGTTTGATGCGTTGATTAACTATTTTACTGTTGGCAGTCAACTTGGATTTTGGGATGAAGATACCAGCATCGTTCACTTTGTTGGAAAAGATGTAGCCAGGTGGCACACACTTTTATGGCCGGCTATGCTCCAAAGTGCCGGTTACCGTTCTCCGGACCAAGTTTATGTTCATGGATTTATAAACCTAGATGGCCAAAAGATTAGTAAGTCTCGGGGAAATGTTATTAGACCAACCGATCTAGTTACAAAATATGGGGTAGATGCCGTTAGATACTACTTTTTAAAACACGGGCCCATTGTTGAGGATGTAAATATTTCCATGAGTCATTTGGAGGAAGTATATAATGCCGATCTTGCAAACGGTCTTGGTAACACGGTGGCTCGTCTTGCCAAGCTTGCAGAAAAATCAGGATTAGACTTTGAAACTGCTCCAATACCTGACAATATTTGGGAAAGTGACATCTTTAAACCTTTTGAAGAATATAGAGTTGATGTCGTGTTGCAAAATATTTGGGGTTTGCTTTCTGAACTTGATAAACATATTAACGAGAACGAACCTTGGAAAATTACTGACCGCAAGAAACTTCATCAAGTTTTGACCGAAGAAATTAATAAACTTCGTATCGTTGCAGTTTTGCTTGAGCCGTTCATTCCTCAAACCGCAAAACTAATTCAGGAACAGTTTGCTTCTCCAAAAATCAAGGCTGTTTCAGGTTTGTTTCCAAGGATATAAAAATGCTCATAGACACCCATTGTCATCTTCCCACAGATATTACTCTTGCTAGAAAAATGTTTGACGAGACCAAGGAGGTTGGTGTAACAAGATTAATAAACATCGGTACCTCGATAAAAGATAGTAAAAACGCTGTAAAAATAGCGGAGGCTTTGGATGGTGTTTATGCAACCGCAGCGGTTTATCCTCACGAAGATATGGATGTAGATATAAAGACATTGAAGGTTGAGTTACAAGCAATTATTGATTCATCTAAAAAAGTGGTAGCAGTTGGGGAGTGTGGTATTGATATATCTAATTGGCAGGGCGGAAGAAAAATTGAGGAACAAGTTAAGTTATTTGAAATGCAGGTTGAATTGGCTTTGCAAAACGATCTCCCCCTAATACTGCATAACCGCGGTGGTGATACTGAAATTCTAGATATATTAACTACGTATAAACGAATCCACGGTGAAAAATTGCGAGGGGTGTCCCACTGCTTTGCTTCCAGCCCTGAAACTGCTCAAAAACTGCTGGATCTTGGTTTTTTGATTTCCTTTTCTGCCATGATTACTTATCCATCCCGCAAAGAATTACTTGAAGTCGTTAAGGCTGTTCCCAACAACATGTTTTTGGTTGAAACAGATGCTCCGTATCTGCCTCCTCAAGGCCATCGGGGCGAACAAAATCATCCAAAATATGTTAGAATTGTCGCACAAAAAGTCGCAGAAGTACGGATGGCACCCTTTGACCAAATTTGCGATTATTCATACCAAAACGCTTCAAGAATTTTTATTTTTAAGTAGGAAAAGATTTAATATATGATGAGACGCTTAGCAGAAAGATACGACAAACAACTCCAAAGAGTTTTGGAAATTATACCCGGTGTACTAACGTGGTCGTTACTGCTTTCTCCAATATGGTTGGGCATTTTGTTTCCATCAGCTATTGTTTATTTACTAACCTTTTTAACCGTGTACTGGGCTTATTTAGGCATTAAATACACCACCGGTCTTATTATTGGTTATAAAAGGTATAAAGACGAACTTAAAGTTGACTGGGCATCGGAGGTTACTAAGCTAGACTTTGCCGGTATTCCTGACAAAGCTACTCTTCCAACCTCTCTGCAAGATATTCGTCATTTTTTACTTATCCCCGCTTGCAACGAGCCTTACACAGTTTTGCATGATTCGATTGAAAGTATTTTTAATCAGACTTTTCCCGTCAATCAGATATTTTTAGTTTATACCATTGAGCAAAAAAATTCGGAAAGAATTATTTCTGACATAAAAGAAATATTAAACGGTCGTGAAAAAGAACTTGGCGGATTTTATATTTTTGTTCATCCCTCAGGAATTGTGGGTGAGGCAATAGGCGCAGGAGCGGCTAATCGCACTTGGGGAGCAAAGCACGGTGTAGAGGAACTTACAAAGCAAAACGCTTTAATTAAGAATTATATTTTTAGTACAATTGACGCCGATCATGTAATACACGCTCAATATTTGGCAAGACTAACTCACCTTTACTTATCATCCGATAAACGAAACAACCGTTTTTATTCAACCGCAGTGCACTCTTTTGATAATAATTACTGGAAAGTTCCCACTGTTATGAGAATTGAAGCCACCTCCATTTTGCTTGGCGCAATGGCTGATTGGATTGTGTCAAACGTAGAAATAAAAGATACGTTTGCCGCATACTCTGCTTCACTACAAACATTAATCGATGCTGACTACTGGGATGTAGCTTTAGGCATTGATGATACCGTCTTTTATTGGAGAGCTTTTTTCGCAAGAAACGGGGATTTTTTGGGGACACCTCATTTTATTCCTTATGCGGCCGATGCGGTGCAGGGTAATTCATATTTAAATAGTTATCAAAGCTTATACAAACAATTGCTTAGGTGGGGTTGGGGGGTAATTGTATTTCCATTGTCTGTTAAAGGATTTATTAAGCACTACACCGTTCCTTTTAGATTTAAGTTATTGTGGTTGGCAGATCAATTTCAAAAGAAAGTTTTGCTGGTAAGTATTGTGTTTTTAATAACCTTTGGTTTTAGTATTTTAACCATTGTAAATGAAGGTGTTCGCCAGACTAACTTTGCCTACAGTCTTCCATATATCACAAGCTTCATTCTTACATGCACTTTGGTATTTTTGATCCCCGGAACAATTATTAGATTTAGAATGGTAAAACCGATTCCGCAGGCGTGGCCTTTTTGGCGAAAAGCTTTAGCGTTTTGTGAAGGCCCACTCATTATTTTAAATCTGCTTACTTTCTCTTCCGTTCCGTACATACAGGCTCAAACAAGCATGATGTTTGGCAAAAAGATGAAGGATTTATACTTTACGCCCAAGGTGCGTATGTAAGGAACAGTTTTTATGAGCGTTTTATACCAAAAAATATTTAAGATTTATAAAAGAAGCTACTGGTTGTTAAATAAATATTTGGAGGAACTAAAACGAGACTACTTTACACACTTTGCTCTTTTGCTTTTGGTTAACGGTTTTATGACCGTTTTTCAGCTTGGGTATTTGATTCTTAGGTACAGGTATCTTTCCGACCACACTCCCGTTTGGTACACCATGCCTTGGGGGGATTTGCAACTTGACTATAAAAGAAATCTCTTTGCAATACCCATCATATCTTTCTTATTCCTAGCCCTCGGGGTTATCTTAATGACGCTGATGAAAAAGATTTACCTTAGATTTGTTCCTCAGATTACTACTGTAATTATCACCTTTGCAAATATAGCTTTAACATACTCTTTAGTGAGAATAGTTTTTATTTCATCTATTCCTTTTCCCACACTAATTGGATATAACTATTTTCAGTTGCTATTACCTTTTGTAACCAGCTTTGCTTTGGTTTTTATGCTCGCCCCAAGAATGATAAAAATGGCCGAGGAAAGAGGTATTGTCACCGATCCGTCCGTTCATGCTCATCCCGGAATGTTACTAACAAAACCTACGGCAAGAGGCGGGGGTTTAATTTTTACAATCGGATTTTTAATTGTAGGTTTAATTTTTGCTCCTCTTACAAAACCTATACTTGGGATTTATTTAATTGTTTTGTTGCTGGCATTGTTAGGACTTGCGGATGATCTGCAAAACACCAAAGCAAGATTTAAGTTTGTGGAATCTCCCCTTATACGACTTGTGCTTTTGTTTTTAATATCGTCTTTAGTTTTGCTGTTTGAAATAAAAATTCGTTTCGTGGGTATTCCTTTTGGAGGAATATACTCGTTTAACGGCTATACCTTATTAACTGCTTTTGTCTCAGTATTTTGGGTAGTAACTATTTTAAACATGCTTTCTTGGGCTAACGGTACAGATGGGGCATATGCAGGTATTGTCGGTATTGCTTGTATTTTTGTGGCTCTTTTGGCTCTAAGATTTATTCCCCTACCTCTTGAACAAATCGCATATGCAAAACTTGCTGTTATTGCCGCAGGTGCTAGCTTTGGCTTAATTAGATATACTTGGCGGCCATCCAGGGTGTTATGGGGGTTTTCGGCAATGAGTGCCGGGGCGGTTTTGGCAACTTTGCCTATTTTGATTAATGCAAAGGTGGCGGCCTCAATTATGATTATTTTAATTCCTTTCATTGATGCGCTGATTACAGGGGGTCGTAGGATTTTACAAGGGAAAAATCCATTAAGAGGAGATCGAAGCCATCTCCACCATTTATTAATTGAAAGGGGATGGAGCATTCAGCGTATTGCCGTTTTTTATTGGGGAACAACCGCACTATTTGGTTTGATCGGTGTTTTATCACCGGAAAAGTTTACAGTAATAACAGCTGTGATTTTGTCCGTAATTGTAGCTGGAGTGATTATTTTACTAAACGTACAATCGTCAAGAAAGAAACAACCATTACCACCGCTTGAGTAAGTAATCCCCAAGGCAGAGGTGCTTGAAACTGTAATCTGCTTTGGAGTCTGTATAGAGGTTTCAAAAATTCCCAATCTTCGTGCATATAAATATGAGGCGCTTCCAGTACGTCCGGTAATACTGCGGCCACTCCGCAGGCAAAAATTCTCAGTGCCATGTTTTGATCATGTAAAACCCATAACGCATATAATGTTGCCGTTACACCGACAGCAATGCCAATACCTAAATCAAACATCAAGGCTAACGGTCTCCAGCCTCTAATTCGTTGTTCTTTAGTTGTTTTTGAGTAAAAATCCCAATGTGGAACCAAGTCACCAATAAAATGTGACGCAAATGACGCAGGTATAGCTAATATTGGGTTTGAAATAGCCATGCCCAGCGCTACTCCAACCAAAGTGTGCGGTGTTAGTAACATAAGTTGCTAAATACTATACTGATTGTCTAAAAAATTCAAATCGAGCGGAGATTGTACTTGCATAATAATACTAATGTAGGTACTATTATTCAGGGTTTATTATATCTAGCTTTGTTAGATGTAACACGTCTATTATAACAATGCGTATTTTGGTGATTGACGATGATCGTGAGTTTGCCCGTACTCTAAAAGATGCTTTATTAGAAAGTTACTTGGTGGATCTGGCTTTTACCGGATCAGAAGGTGCCTATTTATCCCAAGTTAATTGTTACGATGTGATCATATTGGATTTAAATCTTCCTGATATGGATGGTGTAGAAGTGTGTCGGTTGATCCGAAGTTCCAATGTTCAAACCCCCATAATTATGCTAACAGGAAGTGAGGAGTTAAACTCCAAAGTGTGTTCGTTGGATAACGGAGCCGATGATTATTTAACAAAACCATTTGCCTATACAGAGCTTACTGCAAGACTTCGTGCCTTACTAAGAAGAAGTGCCGGTTTAAACCGCGAGCCTGTTTTGTGTTGCCGTGATATTACTCTAGATCCGGTAGAGCGTGTTGTTATAAGAGGTGCAAAACAATTAGCTCTAAGAAAAAAGGAATACGATATTTTGGAATACCTACTTCGTTGTAAAGGGAGGGTTATTTCTAAAGAGGAGTTATTAGAGCATGTCTGGGAGGATGGTATTTATATGTCTTCAAATACTTTGGAGGTACATATATCAAGTCTTAGGAAAAAAGTTAATTCCAGATCAAAAGAGCCTTTGATAAAAACTATTTACGGATTAGGTTACAAACTTGTAGCTTTTTGATTTGCCAAGTAGAATTAGAAAAATGTTCAATTTAGTCTACCAAATCATTAGAACAATGCGTCCCAGACAATGGTTGAAAAACCTTAGTATTTTTGCGGCCGCAACATTTTCGGGCAGACTTTTTATGCCGACAGTTTTTGATTCCTCTCTAAAAGCTTTTTTTGCGTTTTGTTTAATCTCGTCCGGGGCTTATTTAATAAACGACATTATCGATGCTCCAAAAGATCGAGCTCACCCAATAAAAAAGAATAGACCCATTGCTTCGGGTAAGCTTAAAGAAGGCGTGGCTTGGGTAGTTGCGCTGTTTCTTATCCTAAGCGCTATTTTATTTTCAACCTTTTTTATAGGTACGTTTTTTACCTTCGCCATAATTTTTTACATTATTATTCAGTTAATTTATTCAACCTATTTGAGAAACATTATTATCTTGGATTCATTAACGGTTGCGAGCGGGTTTGTTATTAGAGTTTTTGCGGGAGGTTTTGCTTCAAATACGTCTTTATCTTCTTGGCTTGCCCTTGCAACTATTGGTTTGTCTTTGCTTATAGCTTTTGGTAAGAGAAGATCAGAAAAAACAATTTTGGCCAAACACATGGTGGGAGAAGAGGCAGCAACTAGAAAATCTTTACGTCATTATCCCGATGCATTGTTGGATAGTATGATTTCAATGTCTTCTACCTTTGCAATTATGTCCTATGCACTTTTTGCGTTTCAATCTTTCCCCCAATCAACTAATGATGCTATAAGCTCACTTTTACCATCAATTTTACGCAACCCAAAATGGATGATGTTAACTATACCTATTGTTATTTATGGTGTCGCCAGATATTTATTTGTTATTTACGAACGCCAAGACGCGGAATCTCCGGAAAGAGTTTTGTTGTCCGATAAGCCTCTTTTGCTATCGGTAGTTATATGGGGAATCTCTGTTTTGTTAATCATCTACCTACTGCCTGCTATCGGCGTTCTTCAGCTTTAAGTTTCATCAACTCTTTATAGGTTTCGACCATTTTTTTGGTGGTGTTTTGAATGCTAAAATTTAAAGCCCACTCCTGCTCTATCTTTGCCAGACCTTTATCCGGATTTTCACAAATTTCTTGTATTTTTGAAGAAAAGTGCTTGATGTCAAAATCGGTGGTCAGTCCAAACTCTTTGGGTAGCCATTCTTGAGTTGTTTTTGACCCCACGGCGGCAACTGGGATTCCTGCATGGAGTGCTTCAAGTAAATTTAAGCCTTGGGTCTCGTTTAGCGCTGAAAATACAAATACATCGGTGGCTCTGAGATAGTAGGGTACCTTTTCGTGTGGAATTTTACCTGCAAACAATACTCTTGAATCTATACCCAAATCAGAAGCTAGTTTTTTTAAGTTTTCCTCCTCAGGTCCCGATCCTAAAATTACAAAAAAATAGTCGGCTGGAAGTTTAGCAAAACTCTCGAGAGCAAAATCAATATTTTTTTCTTCCGATAATCTTGAAACACTAAGTAATATCTTACTTTTTAAAGGTAACCTAAGCTTTTCTCTCACTTTACGTTTGGATTTTTTAACCTCTCTTGGAAAACAAATGCCTGTTGGAATTGTTACGGTTTTAGTATCCGGATATTTTTCTTTAAGTTCCTGTTGAACATATTTGGAAGGAGCAATTACTAAATCAACCTCTTGCATGGTTTTTTCAACACTGGCTTTAACAATATCTCTAGAAATTATTTTTGGTAAAAATTTAAAAAAGTTTTCAGCGTACTCATCGTGTTTTGTATGATAAGTTAGAACAAAAGGAGCTTTATTTATTTGGGCATACTTTTTACCAAACCATGAGATATGAAACGGGTGTTGAGCGTGCACGATATCAAATTTTTGCTTTGTTAATAGCTTAAAAATCTTTGGGGTTAGGGGAATAATTGGAATCGGGTAGTCTTTTGATAATGCGTTTAGTAAAGAAGGATACCTTATTACATCCCTTGATCTTTTTGCCCCGGTTACATCCGGTGCTAAGATTGTTACCTTATGACCCATCTTTTTTAGGGTTTGATAGTAACTTTCAACACTTACTGCTACTCCGTTTACTGAGGGCAGGTATGTACCTGTGATAATCAATATATTCATGTTTTTTGTGAACCATACACTATTATATCTGAAAATCGTTCTTAAGGATTTGTTGGGCTGTCCTGTTACTTAGTTTTTGAGGTTGATTGGGTTGTTTGGGTGGTTTCATTTATTACACTTTGTGTAGAAGACACACTTGGCTCTTCAGTTATATTGCGGATAGTTGATGCCGGAAGTACGTTTTTTCTAATTTCTTGAGTTTGATTTTTAACTCTCATCCAACCCAGGGAACTTATAGGTAACATTAATATGCCAAAAAGCATAACAAGCATTAAAGAATCCATGGTTAATTTAAATAGTCTTTTACTCATCTGTTTCTCCAAAGTTTATGATCACCTCTTCTTGAGTAGCGGGTTTAGTTGCTCTCACCGCCAGTTCGTTTTCAACATCAAAGATTAACACTAAGGTAGAAATAAGGGTTGTACCAAAAGCAATCCAAAAAACAGCCGGGTAAATTAGTTTAAACAGACACAAAACGCCTGAGGAAAACATTAATAAATAAAGATATGAAAGCCAAATGCTTCCTTGAGAATATAGATCGTAAGAACTTTGAATGAAGGATGAAAGCCTTAAAGAGAAAAGTTTGGCTGTGACATGAGGAGCAATGTGAGTTTCATGAAAGGCCAAAGATTTTATTAAAATATATGCCAACCCTAAAGCTACTACTAAAATCATAAAAAACACAGAGTATGAATTAATAAAAATATAGTCTCCGGTTGAGTTGTATATAAAACCCTGTGGCCCTAAAGTGAATGGGACTTTAAAGTAGTTGGCAACAAGAAACACCGACACCACCCTGGTGCAGATTAAAAGTACGGCAGGTACAATTGATTGGTCGATTAACTTTACTAGTATTTTAGAAAACATGGCAGAGCTGTTACCATGATAGTACTATGAACAACGTTGCGTCAATCAAGAGGTTTTTAGATTTTGGTATGAAGTGGGTTTTGTACTTGTTGCTGTTTATCACGCCCTTAGTATTTGTAACCAACACTAACGAGTTGTACGAGTTTCCAAAAACCTTTTTTATATACTTTTTGGGTGTTACTTTGGTTTTTTTGTTTTTATTAAGGCAAATTATTTTCCCGCAAGTACTAGTGTTTCCAAATAAATTTATTATGCTTCTTCTTGCGTCTTTTATTGTATCTACTGCTCTTTCCAGCCATCTTTATACGTCCGTTTGGGGTTATTACACCAGATTTAACGGAGGCTTGGTTTCTGTTGGGGTTTTGTTTGGGGTTTATTTTGTGTGTCTAAACCTCGATCTTCCAAAGTTGTCTACTAGTGTTGTTAAAACCTTGGCACTAACCCTTTTACCCATTAGTTTATATGCAATTTACCAATATTTTACCGGAGTGGTGCGTGCCTACTCTACCTTCGGTCAGCCAAATTGGCTCGCGGCCTATTTAGGGATGTTATTACCTTTAACTTTATATCTTGCTGTAACTTTTAGTCCGTCTATAAAACCTGAGAAAATATTTTGGTGGGTTTCTTTTATAGCCGGGTTTTTTGCTGTGGTGTTTACGTTTTCTTTGTCGGGTTTATTAGGAAGTGTTGTAGGTCTTGTAGTTTTTGCTTTTGCCAATAGGGAAGTATTTATAAATAATTTTAAAAAAGTGTTGCCGCTTGGGATAGTGTTGGTGGTAGTTGCAGGAGTGGTAGGCTATGGTGTTTTTGGATCTAGGCTTAATGATGTGTGGGTAGATGTGTCAAAGATGCTTGACTCTCAGTCAGATGATCGAGAAAATTCCACCTCTCCGTATGCGCTATCAGATCCCGGTTTTATAAGAACGGGTTTATGGAAAGGTACAATGAGTTTAATAGTTTCTTCTCCAAAAGTTTTCATTTTTGGTACAGGGCCTGAAACTTTTCCCTATGTGTTCCAGCCATTTAGACCTTCTGAACTAAATTATTCATCTGAGTGGGATTTTATCTTTAACAAGCCTCATAACTACTTTTTGGAAATTTTTTCACAAAATGGGGTACTTGGGCTAATTATTTATTTGGCGGTGATTATTTGGTCTTTGCGTAGAAAAACGGTACTAGCCAGAAAAGCCTTTATCCCAAGTTTAGCGGTTTTGTATGTCACAAATATTTTTGGTTGGCCGTCCGCATGTGCGTCTTTGATGTTTTGGGTATTTTTAGCAATTTTAGGAAGAAAGAATGCTTAACGCGCCTTTAGTAAAAAAAGTGCTCAAGTGGTTTGCGGGGATTGGTTTGGTAGCTGCGTACATATTATGCGTTAAACAATTCGCAACCATATATTCTGCTGATGTAGATTTTAAATTATCTCAGGAGTATTTAAACTCGGGTGATTTTATGACCGGTTTAAGTTATGCAAATAGTGCGGTTGAGAAAAATCCTAATGAACCTATGTATTTAAGAAACAGAGCTAAAGTGTATATTCTTGGTTCAAGTGGGTTAGATGCAGAGGCAAATTTTACTCTAAAAACTTTGGCACTTTCTGATTTGCAAAATGCCTATAAACTAAACCCTGAAAATCTCGCTACTATAAGAAATGTTGTACCTTTGTACTACTTTTTAAGTGTGCAGGATTTAACAAAACCAGTTACAGCAGATAATTTGGATTATAAGTTTTTAGCGTATACCAAGGACTTTTTTATTCAAAACAAAAATATTTCACCTAACGATGTTGGTATTTATGTGTTAATGGCTAAGTACGAAAACAAACTTCAAATGCATGGTGAACTTACATCAAGTCTAGAAAAGATTAAACAACTTCGTCCCGACCTTTTAGAGTGGCACGAGTCTTTACAGTTTTATTGGGATAATTGAACGTAGGTTTTTGAGACCCATCCTGAAATGGTTTCTGATACTTTGATTTTGATCCATTCAGGTTGTTCTTCTAGGACTGTATATACTTTTCCTACGTCAACTTTTGCAATTTCTTTACCTGTTAAGCCTGCAATATCTCTAACTCTTAGCCATCCAAGGCCGGTGTCTTTGATGGTTGCGGTTTTTGATCCGGTTATATAGGTACCTTTGGTAAATGTTTCGTATGTAGCTTTTGCTTGCTCAGAAAGACCTGCTCCGTCGGCTGTTTTGCCAAGGTAAAGACCTTTTTTAGCATCTTTAATTAGTTCGTATCCACTGGGGTTAACTATAGCTACGCCTTCTTTGGTGTACATATTGCCTTGGTAGTCTAAGAAGAAGTCAAAGATAGGTTCTTTATTAACACCAAGTTCGGCAACGTTTATGCCTCTGGTTTTATTCCAGTAATATACGGCTTTAGCCCAATTTTCTAGGTCCGAAGTTACTACGCTGTTAGCGGAGCTTCCATCATATAAACTGGTTGAACCTTCAAATGCGTTAACTTTTGCGGGTGTGGGTTGTGGGAAAAGTTTAACAGCTACATTTAGGTTATAACCTTTTTGAATTTTAATTCTTGCAGTTTGATCCTCATATCCGGAAAGACTTACACGCAGGTCGTATTCTCCGGGTGTTAATGTGCTTGAGGAGTATGGTGTTTTACCCACTTCTGTATTGTCTATAAAAACTCCTGCATCAACCGGTTCTGATGTTACGTTTAGTACGCTTTGAGAAGAGGCTTTTTCCATCCAAAAGTTTTGACCGGAAGAGAAGTTATCAGAGATAGCTAAATCTCTATTTAAAATAATATGTGTGTTTGGTAAAAAGCTTATCGTGGTTTCATATGTTCTGGAGGAGGTTTTTATTGTTACTTTGTTTTCTCCTGATTTTACTTCTTTTGCTTCAATTGGGGTGTTGCCTAAGAGTGTGTCGTTGACAAATACTTGAGCTTCTTCGTTAGTATTTGTTACTGTTAGTGCTGAGACACCTTTTAGTTTAAATAAGTTTTTTATGGTGCTTCCGCCAAAGTAGACTATTAGACCTACGCAGGCGATAGCTAAAATATATATTAAGTAAGAAGGGAATCTATTGGTTTTTTGTGGTTGTGCTAATGACATTGGCATGATACAAACTTATCACCTAAATGGTAGAATAGCAACATTGGTTGGCATGTTTGATGTATCTTAAGGTCCGGTAGCCAAGTGGTAAGGCGAGGGTCTGCAAAACCCTTATACGTGAGTTCGATTCTCACCCGGATCTCCATTTTTTACTGATATGAATATAACCAACAGGGCTTTAAAAACACTCTTTATTTACAATGGAATATTTGTTTTCGCTGGCAGTTTGTTGGGCCCTTTGTACGCTGTCTATGTCAAAGGGCTAGACGCACACATTCTATCCGTCAGTTTATCTTGGGCTGCTTTTCTTATTTCTACTACATTTTTTACTTTTCTACTGTCAAAGTTTGGCGATAGAATTAAACATAAAGATTACTTATTGATGGCGGGTTATTTAATTCGTTCGGCTGTGTGGATAATGTACGCGTTTGTAGGAAATGTTGCCGCCTTGATTTTGTTGCAACTTTTACTTGGAGTAGGCGAGGCTTTTGGTACGCCTTCCTTCGACGCGCTTTTTGCTGAACACTTGGACAAAGGAAAACATATTTGTGAATATTCGGATTGGAAAGTTATTTCAAATTTGGTACTTGCATTTGGTACTGTGCTTGGTGGTTTTATAGTAAGTTATTTTGGATTTACCATTTTGTTTATTTGTATGTCCTTATTATCTTTGGCAGCATTTTTTGGTATATTGTTCAAACCAAAGAGGTCTTTGTAGTTACAAAAAAATGACATCGCAAGAAATTTTAACTAAATTTATAAAGTTTTATGAAGCAAGGGGTCATAAGTTGATTCCTAATGTTTCCTTAGTTCCAGAGAATGATCCTACACTTCTTTTTGTAAACTCCGGAATGTTCCCTTTAGTTCCATATTTATCAGGGCAATCTCACCCCATGGGGAAACGCCTAGTAAACATACAGAGATCTTTAAGACTTCAAGATATCGAGGAGGTTGGGGATGTAAGACACACCTGCGTTTTTCATATGATGGGAAACTGGAGTTTGGGCGATTACTTCAAGAAGGAACAGCTCTCGTGGGTTTATGAATTCTTGATTGACCAGCTGGGTTTAGATATTACAAAGATGTATGCAACGGTTTTTGCAGGCGACTCGACCTCACCAAAGGATGAGGAATCAATAGCGATATTAAAAGATACTTTTGCAAAATACGGCATTAAAGCCAAGGAGGGCGAGCGTATCTTCCCGTGCGGTAGGAAAAGCAATTGGTGGCAACGTGGTGACGCAGTAGGAGAACTTGGAGGTCCCGATAGTGAAATTTACTACTACCTAGGTGATTCCACTCCAAAACTTGGTACAAGCCCCGAAGATGACGAGAATAACTTTCTTGAAATAGGAAACTCTGTCTTTATGCAATACATCAAGACCGGAGATGGCTGGTCACAACTTTCTCAAAAGAATGTCGATTTTGGGGGAGGTTTGGAAAGAATCGCACTCGCTGTACAGAATAAGAAAGATATCTACGAAACTGACAATTTCTTCCCGATAATCCAGAAGATGGGGGATATAAGCCAGGAAAAGTACGGATCCTCCGAAAAGGTTACAAAATCTATGAGAATAGTTGCGGACCATGTTAGAGCCGCTGTTCTTCTTGCCATGGATGGCGTATCCCCCGGAAGCAAGGAACAAGACTATGTATCCAGAAGATTACTGCGAAGAATGTTACTGGCTTCCAGAAATCTTGGTATTGTCGGCGGGGTTTCTGAAAACCTTGTGCCGATTGTGTGCCAAATGTTTTCTTGGTTGTATCCGGAACTCTCTAATAAAGTTGGAGATATATTAAGTATTTTTGTACGTGAGGAGAAAGATTTTGAAAGAGTGATTCAGGAGGGAACAAAATACCTTAGTAAAGAACGTCATAAGACAAAGGTAATGGAAGCGATTAGAGATCCCAAAAACAGTCGCGGTAAGTTGGCTTCGATAGCATTTGAATTATATCAATCCTTAGGTTATCCGTTTGATTTGTTCAAACAGTATCTTTCTGAAAACGGATACAGTGACCCGGGGCTCGAAACAGTCTTTTTATCTCGATTCTTCGACCACCAGGAACAGTCCAGAGAGGGGGCCGGGGGTAAATTTAAAGGTGGTCTTGCCGATCAGTCTGATCAAGTAGTTAAATACCACACCGCAACCCATCTGTTACACCAGGCTTTGAGAGAGGTACTTGGCGATCAAGTTGCACAACAGGGGAGCAATATAACGGGAGAACGCCTACGCTTTGATTTTTCATACCCTCAAAAGCTTACCGACGAAGAAATAGCTAAAGTGGAGACAAAAGTGAATGAGATTGTTGCTAAAAAATTACCGGTGCAATTTGAAATACTAAACAAAGCTGAAGCAGAAAAAACCGGTGCCTTGCACTTTTTTGGAGATAAATACGGGGATCAGGTTAAAGTTTACTTTGTTGGAGAGAATCTTGAAAACGCTTACAGCAAGGAGTTTTGTGGCGGACCTCATGTTCAAAACACAGGTGAGCTTGCCCCTATTACGATTTATAAACAAGAGAGTATTGGTAAAGGGAAGATGCGTATTTACGCTAAGTTTGTCTCTTGACACTCTCGCCCCTTGAGTGCTATAAATTTGCAGGCAAAGTTAAACAATACAGTTTAACTTGAGCTAATTTAGTTTACTTATTTTCTATCAGAGGAGAATCGTTTATGAAAAAATTAAAACCATTAGCAGATTATCTTCTTATCGAACCCTTACAAAAAGAAACAACCACTGCAAGTGGCATTGTTATTCCGGATACAGTTAAAGAAAAACCCCAAGAAGGTAAAGTTATTGCCGTAGGACCGGGTCGTAAAGATGATGACGGCAAACGTGTTCCTGTTGAAGTTAAAGCCGGGGAAATAGTTATGTACAAAAAATGGGGTGGAACTGAAGTTAAGATCGAAAACAAAGAATATTTGTTAGTTAAAGAAGAAGATATTATTGCAGTAGTTGAAAGTTAATTTTGCAGGGAAACCCTGTATTTTTAGGAGGTTTAAATTATGTCAGCAAAAAGTATTTTATATGGAGATCAAGCCCGTGCAAAGCTTAAAGCCGGTGTTGATAAGTTAGCAAAAGCTGTTGGTACCACTCTTGGTCCAAAAGGTAGAAATGTTGCCCTTGATAAAAGCTGGGGAGCACCACAGGTTGTTCACGATGGTGTGACTGTAGCAAAAGAAATTGAACTTGAAGATAAATTTGAAAACATGGGAGCACAACTTGTTAAAGATGCTGCCTCCAAAACCAACGACATTGCCGGGGACGGTACAACTACCGCCACTGTTATAGCTCAAGCATTAGTGGATGAAGGTTTAAAAAACATTTCCGCCGGTGCAAATCCTATGATTTTGCGCAAAGGTTTAGAAAAAGCCTTGGATATTGCAGTGAACGAAATTAAGAAACTATCCAAACCCATTTCCAACAATGACGAAAAAGCTCAAATTGCAACCATCTCCGCTCAAAGCGAAGAAATAGGTAAGTTAATCGCAGAGGCTATGAGCAAAGTCGGTAACACCGGCGTTATCACCGTTGAGGAATCCAAGGGGTTTGAGCTAGAACTTGAATACAAAGAAGGTATGCAGTTTGATAAAGGTTATGCTTCTGCTTACTTTGTAACCAATCCTGAAAGAATGGAGTCTGTTATTGAAGACCCATACTTACTAGTAACCGACGCCAAAATCTCTAACCTACAGGAAATGCTTCCAATGCTTGAAAACTTTGTGAAGGTTTCCAAGAACTTGGTTATCATTGCTGATGACGTTGACGGTGAGGCTTTAGCAACTCTTGTTGTAAATAAAATTCGTGGCACTTTTAACGCTTTAGCTATAAAAGCTCCCGGATTTGGTGACAGAAGAGAGGCTATGCTTGAGGATATTGCAATCTTGACCGGCGCCACTTTGGTTTCAGAAAAGACAGGCAGAAAATTGGACTCAGTAACCGTAGAAGATTTGGGACGAGCTGAAAGAGTAATTAGCGATAAGGACAACACCACGATTGTTGGGGGTAAGGGTAAAAAAGCTGAAATAAAAAAGAGAA
The DNA here is from genome assembly GCA_964427965.1 of uncultured Candidatus Saccharibacteria bacterium. Taxonomy (GTDB): domain Bacteria; phylum Patescibacteriota; class WWE3; order UBA101185; family UBA10185; genus CAYRWK01. The sequence goes on from CAYRWK010000005.1 coordinate 18,670, forward strand.
TCGAGCAAATTGAAACTCAAATTGAACAAACTACTTCCGAATACGACAAGGATAAGCTAAAAGAAAGATTAGCTAAACTTAGCGGAGGAGTTGCGGTAATTAACGTTGGTGCTGCAACTGAAACTGAATTAAAAGAAAAGAAATTGCGTGTTGAAGATGCTGTTAACGCTACAAAAGCTGCGGTTGAGGAAGGTATTGTTCCGGGAGGCGGAGTTGCCTTTTTGAGAATCAGAGAAGCTTTGGATAAGATGAAATTAGAGGGCGAGGAGGCTGTTGGGGCTAGAATCTTGTACTCTGCCATGGAAAAACCTCTTAGACTTATTGTGTCTAATGCGGGTGAAGACGGCGGCAAAGTTTTGGGTGAAATTGAAAGGCTTGTGAAAGACCAAAAGAATCCAAACCTTGGATTTAACGTCTTGTCCATGAAGTACGAAGATATGGTAAAGGGAGGAATTATTGATCCTGCAAAAGTTACCAGAAGTGCGTTGCAAAATGCGGTAAGTGTTGCGGTAATGATTTTAACAACTGACAGTCTTATAACTGAAGCTCCAAAGAAAGATGAACCGAAGATGGGCGGAGGTGCCGGTATGGGTGGCATGGGCGGTATGGATGGTATGGACGGGATGATGTAAATCTGAATTAATTTAACATC
>CAYRWK010000005.1:19421-24943 GCA_964427965.1 uncultured Candidatus Saccharibacteria bacterium
TGTAACGAAGCAACTACCCTGCACCGTACCCTCTGATTGTATATTGGACGGCTTACGCCCTTTGTTTTTTTAATTGCCTCATCACTATCCAATCCTACAACCAGCAAATCAACATGCTTCTTTGCTTCATCAAACAGAGTTATATGTCCGATATGCAAAATATCAAAACAACCTGTTATTAACCCAATTTTCTTGGTCTTTCTTAATGGCTCCAGAATCTTAATAATCTGATTTAAGGACTTAACCTGTCCCATATATTATTTAGTTTTTGGCAGTTTTCCTACAAACCCTCAACCAACTTCTCAAACTTATCCAAAATCCACTTTGTATTATCATCCCTTCTAAAATGAATAAAGTGTTTTTTAGTAACCTCTTTAGTCTTTCTCCTTCTCATATACCCCACTTGCATAAACATTGCAAGATTTTCCAAGATGTCCAAAATCAAACTTCCGCGTTGTTTTTTACCATCTTTTAAACCTGAAAAAGTACACTTAAAACTCGCGATATAGTCAAAGACCCATTTGTTGCTTTTTACAAATTTAAAGTAGGTTTCATCCCTGTTTATAACCGGTCTCATAAGTACAATGTCGTGTGCAACATGGATATTTTGTTTGCTTGCCGGCCACTCCATATTTTTTTCATCCACCAAAAGATTTGGGCAAATTTTGCCGGCACTGTTTTTGTCCCCTCGCAGTTTACCTATAATCTTTAAAATCAAAAACAAAAACCCTCTAGTTAACCACAGTCTATTAGCTTTAGCCACAACAAAAACATCAATATCCGAATCCTTTCCGGTGTTAAAAGCCGCCACTGATCCTGTAACACACAGCATTTTTATCCAAGGAATCATTTCCAAAGTTTTAAACACATAATCGTTGTCTTTAAGCAGTTTTAAAGTACTGTCTACATGTTTTGTCCAATTAACAGGCTGAAAGCCTGGGGCGTAGTATTTATGAAACTTTGATTTAACATCTCCCTTTTTAACTAATCTAATCACCTCATCGTGCAAAAACTTACCTGCAAAAGTCTTTGAGGAAATTAGTGTTGTACATAGCTGATGGTATGAAACAGGGTACTTAAAAATAGATCTATATGCTAAGGTCTCTTTTATTGCTTGCGCGCATGGATTGTCTTTTACAGTCGTCATTTACAGCTTGTTGTAGCGTCCAAAACTTTATTAACTAGAGCATCTGCCTCTTTATTTTTGGTTCTTGGAATATGGACAAACGTTACATTAGAAAACTTTTGGCAGAGTCCCTTTGCTTCCTTATGCATCTTTTCCAGTCTCTCGTTTTTAACCTTATACAAGCCAAGCATTTGTTTAACCACTAGTTCACTGTCCAGGCGACACTCAAGCTCCAAAACACCTTTACTAATTGCAAGTTTCAGACCTTCTATTAAGGCCAAATATTCCGCTTCGTTGTTGGTAGCCGAGCCAATATACCTGCCAAGTTCAGTAACAGTAGCGTTTTCTAAATCTTTTAAAACCACACCAATTGCTGATGGGCCGGGATTACCCCTTGCACCGCCGTCTGTAAATAAAATCATTTCGCTCCTTTGATAAATTTTACTAACGCTATTCCAAAAGTCGATATTAAAAATCCAAATCCCAGACCTACCACAGTATTAATTAAAATATTTCGATACTGCGCCTTGACCACAGGATTTCCTAACACGGCAATTTGTAAAGCCGGATCACCATTTTTATTAATTACATTTGTCAATTCTATAGTTTCCCGGGTTATATATTTCCAAAGCTCAAGTCCCGCCTCAGAAGAATTGCCTTTTATGGTTAGAGTAAGCAGTTGCGGGGAGGTTTTTTTAACTTTAATTTGTTTGGAAATTTTTCTTAGAGTCTGTTCGTTAACCTTTTGATCAAAGTGAATCAAGGCAAGACTTTTTATATCAGTGCTTTCCAAGATACCGGCTACGGTGTTTGTGTAAGCTATAGCTGTTTGCTGACCATAGTATCCTTCATAAGTAAAAAATTGAGAACTTCCTTTATCAACTGTTCTGTGAACAAATAAGGAGCCGGTAGCGAGATATTTTTGGGGAAGAACATAATATGAGATGCAACCCAATAAAGCACATAAAAGAGTTATTAAGGCTATAGTAACGGCATTCTTCTTAAAAAAATTCACTAATTCTGCAAATTCCATGAGGCTATTATATTACACCTTCTTGTAAAACCCTAAAGAAAAAAATATACTTATGCTAAGGAATCCTGCCCAACATGCCTATTAAAAAAGTTATAAATAAATCTGCTCTTATGCCAACTGCTCTTATTGCAGGCGGTGCTGGGTTTTTAGGCTCTCAACTTGCAGAAACTTTGTTATTGCAAAACACCCGTGTTATCGTTTTGGACAACTTTAAAACCGGCAAAGAAAATTTTGTAAATCACCTTTTATCTAATCCAAACTTTGCTCTATATAACGTTGATATAAACCAAGGCGTGCCGGGGGAGATTCAAGGCGTTGATTATGTTTTTCAACTGGCAGGTTTAGAAGCATATTATGGCGCTAACGAAGCAAATTTAGATACTTTATTAACAAATGCGGTTGGTACAAAGGTTTTATTGGATTTTGCCGGCAAGTGTGGCGCAAAGTTCGTTCTGGCCTCTTCTATATATGTATATCAAGGCATGCTTTCACAAGTTGATTTAAACCAATATTTTGGCAAAACTAAAATTGATGAAAGCAAGTTTTCTTTGATGGAGGCCAAGAGATACGCTGAGGCTTTAGTTTGGGAGTATTACAAAAAGAATGATGTGGATGTGCGTATTGTGAGACTTCCCGAAATTTATGGTCCAAAGATGAATTTTGATGCCAGTGGTTCACTTGGCAGACTTGTAAGTGAGTTAACTTCCAACAAGAATTTAACAATTTATGGCGAGGGTGTTGAGAAGGAATACTATGTATATGTTAACGATGCCGTGGCGGGGGTTGTAAAAGCAACCTTTGGGCCTAAGACTAAAGGCAAGATATATTCACTGGTTGGCCAAGACTATTATTCGCCTCTTGAGGTAGCCTTTTTGTTAAAAGGTATGGCTAATCGCGATCTGACCATTGAGTACAAGCCAAAAACAGACGAAGCCGAGCTTAGAAAAGTTCAACCGGACACGTCTAACCTTAAAGAAATTAACTGGAGCATTCAAACCGCTTTTAAGGACGGGGTTTTAAAAACATTGCATTGGTTTGGGTACGAGCCTAATCAGTACAGTTTTAAACCAACAAAGCTGATAGAAGATAAAAAGAAAGAAAAGAGTGGGAGAGTGGCAGAAGAAATAGATTCTATAGCGGGGCTTATCCAGCCCACACAGCCTTTGTTTGTAGCACCTTCTACAACCCCAAGTCCTCAAAAGCCGATGCCGGTAGTTAAAAGGCCGAAACTGCCCAAAATTAACTTTGCCTTTCATAATCCATTTAAATCTATAGCACTTGGCAATTCCATGATTTCCAAGGTTATTATCCTTGTAGCCATAGCTTTAATCTTTGTATTTGTTGTGATGATCGGTATACCGGGAGCTCAAATCTATTTTAATTTAAATCGTGTTGCGGCTGATGTTAAAGAAATACCGGTAGTATTAGGCCAACTAGATACTCAAACGGCCAAACAAATTTCTGAGGACGCTTTTGTGCATTTATACAAAGCTCAAGCGGGGGCGTCTAAACTTCAGTGGCTGTTTAAATTAACGGGTAAAAGTGCTGAGTTTGATTCGTACATTGGGACTTTATCTTCCGCAGCTTACGCAACAAGAGCTTCTTACTATTTTGCCAAAGCCTCAACTCCTGTTAGCACTCTTTGGGAAGTAATCAGGCCAAACTCAACCCAAACGTTTGATAGTGCTGGGTTTGAGACAGCTAAGGCTGATCTTGAGCTTGCTAGAAATAACTTACAGTTGGCCGAAGCCCAGTTAAAAAACGTAGATGCAAGCGTATTTTCTGGAGGTCCGAAAAAGTATTTTGAAGAATACTCGGGTATTTTGGATAAAGTATCTCAAAACATGGATATGATAACCTCAGCGTTTACAGGACTTTCGGATTTAATAGGGGTAGATACCCCAAAGAAATACCTAATTCTTTTTCAAAACTCGGCTGAAATAAGACCAACCGGCGGTTTTATCGGCTCGTATGCGGTACTTTCTTTAGAGCAAGGAAAAATAAAAAGCTTAACTATTGATGATATATATAACCCTGATGGTCAAATTGATCTCCGCCAAATTCAAGTTGCATCTCCTGCTCCAATAAAATCCATGCTAAACGAGCAGTACTTGCATATTAGAAACGCCAACTGGAATCCTGATTTTACTATCAGTGCAGGGCAGATTGAGGACTTATTGGGCAGGGTAACCGGTGAAAATTATGACGGAGTAATTGCAGTAGATTTATATTTTGCTAAAAACTTATTAGATGTCACGGGACCAATATTTTTAACAGCTTATAACGAGGAAATATCTTCGGAGAATTTATATGAACGCGCTCAGTATCATAGTGAGTTTAACTACACAGAGGGGTCTGATCAAAAAAGATCCTTCTTAACAATTCTAGGGGGTAAGTTATTAGAAAAGATATTTGCCCAACCTAAGGAGGATCTGCCAAAATTTTGGGCGGCTTTAGAAACTTCCCTCACGGATAAGCATATGTTGGTTTATTTAAAGAATAACCAATTTGGGGCATTTTTAAATGAGAGGGCTTGGGATGGGAGTTTGGTAAAAACCTCAGGAGATTATTTGTATGTGGTAAACAGCAATCTTGGGGGGACTAAAGCAAATTATTACGTGAAAAATAATATGAAGTATGAAATTGTTTCTGCCACAAGAGACGGTGTTTTGAGGGGAGCTTTGACCCTTTCTTATAACCATACCGGTGAAAGCGATGCGTGGCCCGGCGGTCCCTATAAAAACTATCTAAGAGTGTTGACTCAAACCGGATCAAAATTGACAGGGGCAAAGATTAAATTTAAAGATAAAGCTGAGGAGGAAATTTTTAAGACCGTGGCTATAGCTCAGGTTGGCAAATACAATTCCTTTGAAACCAGCTTCACTCTAAATCCAAGAGATGCGGTTGAAGTTACCCTCTACTACGATCTTCCTGCTACTACAACCTTAAGCGCTGACAGCATGGCATATACTTTGTATTGGCAAAAACAACCCGGAACCCAGGATGATAATTTTGAGTTTATTTTTGGATCTCCCTTTGGGTTACAATCCAACGTTGATAAATTATCAGGAGTTTTATCTAAAGATCAAAGTATTTCTGTAACACTTAAGCCGCTTTGAGTGTAGTATACTAACTCTTAATGCCAATACAGGATGCATCAAATTACAACAAGCAGCATGCCGTTCCACAAAACATTATGGATGTGGAATTTAAAATTATCGGTGAGCTTACCCTTAGACAATTTGCCTATCTAATCATTTTTGGAGGTATCGCTTATGTTACTGCTGTTTATATGGGAGGAATTTTTAAATGGCCTCTTGTTGTAATATGTGCCTTATTGGGTGTAGGTTTGGCTTTTGTTCC
>CAYRWK010000006.1:0-23979 GCA_964427965.1 uncultured Candidatus Saccharibacteria bacterium
GCTGTAAGCTCCGGAAATATTATAGACTTTGATCAGGTTACAGAAGCGTTAAAACAAGCAGTCGTAAAAGCAACTACAGATTCGGGAGAAAAAATTAAACAAGTAATCTTTGGGGTGAGTGGGGATTTAGCACTAGGGCTTGTAACAACTGCAAAGGCCGGAAGAAGTCAAAGCACTGTGATTTCGGAACAAGAAATAAAGCAAGTGCAACAAACTATTTTAGAAAACGCAATAATACAAGCTCGAAACGAAATACTAGAAACAACAGGAAACTCAGATATTGAAATTGAGCCTATCACAACATCAAACATATACACTAAAGTAAACGGCAGATTTATTGCAAACCCAATAGGAGTAGAAGGCGAGTCGGTAGAAATTGCCATGTTTACAGCTTTTACACCTTCCTACCATACAAAGACACTTCAGAAGTTAGCCAGAAAGGTTGGGTTAAATATATTAGCCATCGCTTCCGAGATGTACGCCTTAACTACAAGCATTCGCCCAGGAGCACCAACTTTAGCAGACTATGTAGTAATAAATATTGGCAGTGACTTTACCGATGTTGCAGTAGTATTTGGCAATGGAATAGTGGCAACAAAATGTTTGTGCATAGGTGCAGACCATTTTACTAAAGAGATAAGTTTAAAAATGGGTCTTACCTTTAACGAAGCCGAAAAAATGAAAGCAAGCTACACATATGAAAAATTAGCGCAGAGTGAGAGCTTGGTAGTTCAAAACTGTATGCATGAAACCTTGGAAACATGGCTTGATGGGTTGGAATTATTGTTTGAAGAATTTAGCGGAGTAAAAACCTTTGCCTCAAATATCTTTTTGGTTGGAGAAGGTTCAAAGCTTCCGGACATTTATGACTTTGTAAGCAGAGAGCCGTGGACAAAATCTATTGCTTTTAAAGCCCCGCCTGAATTTAATAAACTAAAATTGGATAACATGACAAAAATATCGGATTCAACAGGACAAGCCGACCAAGCAGAGTACCTACTACCATCAGCTCTTGCTAGTATTTATTTGGAAATGAACTCACAGGGATAACAAAGGATAGCGCATGACAAAACTTGATTTAGAAATATTTGATGACGTAATAACTGTCTTAAATAAAATTAGAAACATAAACGATGAAGGTATTGAATTAGATATCCCTGAAGGAAGTGTACTTTTTGAAAATATCCTAAACCTTAAACTTTTGCAAAAAAGGGCAGAGGATTTGGGTAAAGTGGTTCATTTTAAAACACTGGATGAGGCGGGGTTAAATTTAATATCTATAGTAACCGAAGGAAATCTTGCAGAAAACACTGCCTCGCCAATAAACACTACAGCAGAATCAAACACCTATCCAACAAAAAGATTTAAAGGAATATCGCTTCCATCAATAAAACTCCCAAAGGCGTTGCCAAAGATTAACCTACCTTCCTTTGGTGGTAAATTACCCCCTGTTTGGCCGGTAATTGGTGTTACCCTTGCTGTTTTATTGCTAATTGGAGGGGTTATATACGCACAAAACGCACCAAAAGCAAAAATCAAAGTGGTTGTTAACTCGCTTCCCCTAACAAAAAGTGTGCAAATAAAAGTTAGGAAAGATGCTTCTAGCGACGCCACCGCTAAAATCCTACGGGGAGTAATAATTCAAGCAGAGAACGCAGAAGAAAGTACCATTGCTACAACCGGCACAAAAACTGAAGGGAAGAAAGCTAAAGGAGTGGTAAAAGTTTATAACAAAACCACAAGTGAAGTTACCTTGAAAAAAGCTGTCAAACTAAAATACAAAGATTTTACTTTTGTACTGGATGAAGAAATAGCGATACCTGCTGCAACCGAAAACATCATAGACCCAACACAACCAAACATTCCCGGAGAAAAACAAGCCAACGTCACTGCCGGTGAAATCGGGAAAGACTATAACATTGATAAAGGGAAAACACTTGAGGTAAACAGTTATAAAACAGCCGATGTGGTCGCAACATCAACGGAAGACTTTGAGGGGGGAGAAAGTAAAACTATAAAAGTTGTGGCTGAAAAAGACATTACCGATCTTTCTTCACAAACCCTTACAAAAAGCCAAACAAACAGTGCGGAGGCTTTGGCGGACAAGTTAAGCTCAAGCCAAAAACTTATAACCGGCTCAACAACATCCACTTTAGTAAAAGAGGAATTTACGCCAAAAGTTGGGGAAGAAGCCGACACATTAAAAATCACACAAGTCGTTTCGGCCAGCGGCCTTGTGTACGTTACATCAGAACTTAACACCCTACTTGACGGGTTAGTAAAAGACTTAATACCTGACGGCTATATACTTTCCTCGAAGGAAAGGGATGTAAAAGTAGACATATTGGGTAATTCAGATACAACTGTATTAAGTACAACCGAAGCCGATCTTCAAGTAACACTAAAAACATACATCATTCCTGATATAAAAGAAGACACAATAAAAGATGAGCTACGAGGTAAAAGTACAGGAGACGCTCAAAAATACTTAGGAAGCATAAAAAATGTGAAAACCTACGAGTTAAATATCAACCCGACTATTCCGTTTTTTCAAAGAATTCCGACTAAAACGGAAAACATTGAGGTGGAGATTAGCGTAAATGACTGAAAATAAAGACACTATTGTTTTAGGCATTGACTACGGCGAAACAAATATCGGGCTGGCTTTTGGTAGAAACAGACTAGTGTCCCCTATCAAAACCGTCTCCGGTAAAAACACCCCTTTAGCTATAAATGAAATATTGAAGGTGGTTATTCAAAATAAAGTTGGAAAAATTGTAATGGGACTTCCCTTAAGCTACGATAAAAAAGAAAATTCTCAATCTAAAAAAGTTCGTCAATTTGCTAAACTTTTAAAAATTAGATTAAAGCTGCCCCTAGAATATGTAGACGAATACGGAAGTACGATTGAATCTCTGGAAGAAACTATTCAACAACACGTACCTAAAAAGGCCAGAAGACTTATAGATCACTACTCAGCAGCCATTCTCTTGAGAAAGTATTACGACAAAAGCAATACTATTTAATAAGATTTACCATTGCGCCACATTGAGGTGATAGTGTTCCGTTATTACTAAACCTCACACATGCTTTTTTAGCACCCTCGTTTTGTAGATCTTCGGGAAAAATTATAAAACTGGCACCTTTTAACACCCCATCTTTTGTAGCATACAATCTTCCACCAAAATGCCAACCATCAACAAAATCTCCTTCGGTAGCATTAACACACCAAGTACCGGTATCCTTTAAAAACGCATACTCATAAGAGGTGCTTTCGGCAGGAGCAACGACAATTAAGGATGACGCCCAACCGGGAGTTCCAAAAACAGATTTTGCCTGCTTGCATGCAGTACCCTTGTTTTTATAGATAGAATCATCACAGGAAACCCCGGAAGCAGTCTCAAAATAGGCAGAGGTCCACGACTTACACTCAGTACTTTCTTCGGAAGCTTCGGACATAAAAGAAGTATTACCGGCTTGTTTTGACAAAAACAAAAAACCACCAAAAGACGCAGTTACTAATAATGCGGCAATCAGAACAAATATAGGGCTAATAAAACCTTGTGAAAACGACTTGGGCATAAAGATTCCTTTCTTGGTCAAATAAAATCTTATGTACTAAGTATGCTAAACCTACAGCAACAAGTCAAGAAAGCTTTTGACGCAAACAGTGTCGAATGATAGATTTAACTCACTATGTACAAACACCTGCTCAAAAACAAAAAAGCTGTAGTTTTTGACCTAGATGGAACTTTAATCGACTCAGAACCTTTGTGGAAAGATGCTGTAGAGGCAGTACTTGCCAACTTTGACGCCGACTGGATTGATTACAACGAATTTCCAACAGGAATACCAATTAATATTAGATGGGATTTAATTTTAAGAAAATATCCGGAATATATTGATACAAAAATGACTACTAGAGATTTGGAGGAAGCGACATATACTCAATATCTAAATAAAGTTCAGGAAACAGGGTTGAACGTGAGAAATGGTTTTTGGCCGCTTGCATACGAGTTAAAGGAACAAAAAAAGTTAAAGCTAGGGCTGGCAACAAATACAAAAAGAAAAATCACTGATGTAGTACTTAAGCATTTAGGCATTTTTCAAACATTTGATGTGATTGTTTGCGGAGACGAAATAAAAAAACCTAAACCTAACGGTGAGATTTATACAACAGTTGCTCAAAAACTTGGAGTAAAACCGGAGGAAGTTTTAGTTTTTGAAGATAGCTCAATTGGAGCGGCCGCAGCAAACAATGCAAAAATGGATTTGGTGATTATTTGGGATGGGGAAGAAAACAAGCTTTACTATCCCGAAAAAGCTTCACTATTTATTCCAGACTTTAATGGCCTTTCCGGACAGCTGGATACAGATGCAGGTGAGGATATTAAACTCGCGGCAGAAGAAATTCTAAGATCCAGAAGCCAAAAACCGGAAGAACAAACTCCAACGAACATTGCTTAACAATTGTGGATAACTCGTGTTAATCTCTTATCACACTGCTAGCATTGCCCCTCTAAACATATGACACCAGACCTTAAAAATACAAGCGCAAAAAACCTATGGGAAATTGTTCAAAGTGAACTAAAGCAGGTTATGTCCCCAAATATTTATGGTACAACAATTGCTCTAATAGAAGCTAAAAATCTAACCAAAACCTCAATAGAACTTATTTGCAGAAATAAATATATTAAGGAACAAGTTGAGAAAAAATATTTAACATTTATTAGTGCCACCCTAAACAGAGTTGGCAATGCTAATTATGAAATACTTTTGACCGTCTCCGAATACGTAAAAGCTTTAAAAGAGGACAAACAAATTGGGCCATTATTTGCACAAGAAGAAAAACACGGTCCGAGTGAAATAGAAAGCCAAGCCGAAGCATATAAAATAGGTCTTTCGGCTAAATATACCTTTGAGAACTTTTTAATGGGCACAAATAACCAACTGGCATACGCTGTAGCAACCGCCGTAGCTGTAAATCCCGGAAAAGTGTATAACCCGCTTTTTTTATATTCAGGGGTAGGGCTTGGAAAAACACATTTAATGCAGGCTGTCGGTAATCGTATTCTAAAAGAAAAACCTGAACTTAAAATTGTATATTGCACGGGAGAATCGTTTACAAATGAGCTGATTGAAAATCTGCAAAAAGGTAAAAGAAACGGTAAATACACTTCTAATGAATTTAGAGATAAATATAGAAAAGCAGATGTTTTATTAATTGATGATATTCAATTTATTGCCGGTAAAGTTTCAACCCAAGAAGAGTTTTTTCATACGCTAGACGCTCTTCTTAGAACACAGAGACAAATCATTATCACCTCAGATAGACCACCCAAAGATTTTGTAAACATTGAAGAACGAATAACCTCGCGCATAGGAAGCGGCATGATTGCAGATATCCAAGCCCCCGATTTTGAAATGCGCAATGCAATTCTACGTAAAAAAAGAGATGAAAATATCGACCCAATTTCTAACGACGTGTTAAGTTTTATTGCTGAAAAAGTAGCCACAAATATAAGAGAATTGGAAGGGGCATATCTACAAGTAGTAACTAAAGGTAAAGCAAAAGGCAGAGAACTAACCATGGAGTTTGCAGCGGAAGCTTTGGGTGAAAGTATAAACATAGAGCCTCAAAAAAATATCAATATAAGTCAAATCTTAAAAGCCGTCTGTACTTATTACTCGGTTAAAGCTTCGGATGTAAAAGGAGAGAGACGTGTTAAAGAATTTGTATTACCAAGGCAAGTTGCCATGTTTTTAATAAAGGAAATGACCCGAGAATCCTTAATGGGTATAGGGGATTATTTGGGTGGCAGAGATCACACAACAGTTATTCACGGTGCGGAAAAGATTGAGAAAGAAATGCAAGAAATGGGAAAACTACATCAGGACGTGGTGAATATTAGGCAGATGATTTCAGCAAAATAATTGTGCATAAATATGTCTATTTGTGGATAAAGTTTTGATTTCCTATAAGTTTTGTGGATAAGTAGCCTATGTTATCCACAAACATATCCACTAACATTTGCCAATTATCAACAAACCCGTAGACTGTCACGACAATATTTTTAATATAAAAAGGCAGGGAAAGGCGTCTATAGAAAAGATTATCGTTTATAAACAAACGCATACCTGTTAAAATCAAACAACAAAAGCGAAAGCCGTTGATATACACATATCAACAGGTTCTATTACAACTACTACGTATTTAATATATTAAATTATTAATGAAAACCAATGTGGAAAAATAACAAATTTCAATTAAAGATATGGATCTATTCATTAATTGCAAAAGCAATTTATTTAACTATTAGAGTTTTAAACAAAGGTAACGGTTACACTTGGCCTGGTCATTTCATTTTAAAAATCCAAAAAAATGTACTTAAGGACTTAAGTCAGGTGTACCCAAAAGGGATTATTCTGATATCAGGTACAAACGGAAAAACTACCACCTCCAAAGTACTGTCTCATATATTTGATTACTTAAATGTACCCGTAAGTACTAATAAAAGTGGTGCGAATTTAGAGAATGGGTTAGTTTCCGGTATTTTACTGGATACGGATATGTTGGGTATGACTCGTAAAGAGTACGGGGTGTTTGAAGTTGATGAATTTGTACTACCAAAATTGCTGGAGCATGTCTCCCCTACCGCGTTGCTTTTGCTGAATTTGTCTCGTGATCAGTTAGATAGATATGGGGAGACAGATATTATTTTTGATAAATGGAAAAGTGCGATTGCTAAGTTAGATGCTTCTTGTTTTTTGGTTTTGGATTGTGAGCAAAAAGAGTTTTACGATTTGCACTCGGTTTTTAAAGGTCGTGTTTTCTATTTTGATGCGGATCCTGCTTTGGCAAAACTTACTCATTTAAATGGAACGTTTAATGCAAAAAATGTTAATGCCGCTTGTTTAACCATGTCTGTACTTGGGTACGATCACGAGCTTGTAACAAAATCGTTAGAAAACTTTTCGGTGGCTTATGGCAGAGGGGAGCTTATAGAGAAGAACAATACTACTTATCAGCTATTTTTAGCAAAAAACCCAGCAAGTTTTAATCATAATTTGCAAATGCTTAGTGAGAATACTATTGATGCAAAAAACCTATTGTTTGTGTTAAACGATAATATCCCTGACGGAAGAGATGTTTCTTGGATATATGATGTGAATCCGGATTTACTAAAAAAAGTTTGTAACGGAAAAGAGGTTTTTGTTAGTGGAACACGTGCGCTTGATATGGCTGTGAGGTTAATGTATGCCGGAGTAACTGTTTTACAGGAAAATGTTTATGCGGACTTGAATCAGGCTCTTAATGCTAAAACAGATGGGTTGGTTGTAATACTTCCAAACTATTCAGCAATGCTTGAAGTAAGAAAGTTTTTAATTGGGAGAAATATTTTATGAGTAATTTTAAACTGACACTAGGCTATTTATATCCCGATGAACTTAATCTATACGGAGATAACGGGAATGTTGAGATATTAGTAAATCGAGCTCAAAAAAGGAACATTGCCGTAGAGGTTGTGAAAATCTCACCTCAAGTAACTTTAAGCTCTGAAGTTATGGGAAATATTAATATGGTGTTTATGGGCGGAGGACCTGATAGCGGCCAGAAGATAATTTATGAAGATTTTTATAAAAATAAGGGGCCGTTTATAAAAGATTATATTGAAAGTGGTGGTTACGGTCTCTATATTTGTGGTTCTTATCAACTGCTTGGTCATTATTATAAATCTGCCGATGAAACAATTCTAAAGGGAGTTGGTGCTTTTGACTTATATACCCAGTCTTTTGGTAACCATAAACCAAGGTGTATTGGTAATGTTGTGTGTGAGGTTAACGATACTCTTGCAAATGATCCAATTTTTAAACAGGTTAGTGGTGACATAGGTAACACTCTAGTGGGTTTTGAAAACCATGGGGGTCGTACCTATTTGGGGGAAGGTATGCAGCCGTTTGCAAAAGTTCAAATGGGATTTGGCAATAATAGCGAGGATGGCGGTGAGGGCGTTTTGTATAAAAACAGCATCGGTTCTTACTTGCACGGCCCGATACTTGCAAGAAACCCTCATTTGGCGGACTATTTAATAGCTAAAGCTTTAAATACTTCGACTTTAGAAAAACTAGATGATACGTTGATAATTTCTGCCCATACTGCCTCAAAAAAACTTAAACAGTGATAAAAAGTTTACATAAATATTTCTTTTATCTAGCGGTTTTTGCTTTGCCAATTAATTTGGGTTTGCACTTCGTGTTTAACTGGAGTTATTTAAACGGTTTGTTGGTTGACTACTTACTTCCGGTTATTTATGTGCAAGATATATTAGTTTTGTTGACGCTGTTGTCTTGGCTACTTACGGTTAAGAAAGAAGACCTAATCAACCTTTTCAACCATAAAATCACTCCCCTAGTCGTTTTGTTTGTCGCATCAATTGCTTTCTCGATAATTAATTCTTCCTTAATAAATATTTCTATATATTTATTTTTGAAAAGCAGTTTATATGCACTGTTCTTTTTTTATATTATTTCCACTTTTGATATAAAAAGGGACTTTGTGTTATTTAGTAAGGTTTTGGCTGTAAGTGTGTTTTTGGTATGTTTGCTGGCTGTTGGTCAATGGGTAAACCAAGGATCTGTTTTTAACAATTACCTGTTTTTTGGTGAACAACCCTACAGTTTTTCTACCTACGGTGTTATTCGTGAAAATTTGCTTGGTCAAACCAAAATTCCGGTTTACGGTACTTTTAGACACCCTAATACTTTTGCCGGTTTTTTAGTAATAACGTTGTTCTTACTGTTAGGACTTGTTCCTGAGAAAAAGTTTAATACAGCCGTTTTTGGTCTAGGCTCGTTGGTTTTACTTTTTACTTTTAGCTATTTTGCTGTAAGTGTTTTTGTAATTGGTTTTGCTTTTATATATTTTATTAAAAAATGGGGAAGATCCGGTTACCTGTTTAGTTTATTTATTGTTTTGGTTATTTCAACAGGTCTGCTTTTTTTGCCGTACATTCGCTCTTATAATACTTCTATTTCCAGAAGGTCCGATTTACTTTCGGCTGTTTACTCAAGTATTTCTCGAAATATATTGGTGGGTACCGGTGTTGGTACCGCTGTTATTAGCGCTCCTGATCTTAATTTTGTTCAACCTGTCCATAATGTCTTTGTTTTATTGCTCAAAGAGGGCGGTATTACTTTGGTTATGTTGTTTGGTGGAATTATTTGGGTTTGTGCCCTAACAGCCTTTTATTACAAAAAACCACTTTTTTTTGTAGTTCTGCTCCAAATCGTGTTGCTAAGCAGTTTCGATCATTATTTTTGGACTATGCAACAAACTCAATTACTGTTCTGGTTGACTTGTGGAATCGTTTGCACCTATAATTTAAGACAATGAGAAACAAGATTGCTTCACTTGCCCTATTGTTTATTTTGTCTTTTACTTTAACTGCCTGTACCATTCAGGATTTACCGGTAATTGGTAAGTTTTTTGGAGGATCTTCCGGTTCAATAAGCGGTTCTATTACAGTTTGGGGTCTATGGGAAAACCCGGATGTAATGGCTTCTATTATCGCTAAATACAAAGAACTTCATCCAAACGTAACTATTAACTACGAAGATCGTTCTGTTTTAAAAACCCTTGAGTACAGAGACAGAATTTTTGCTAGAGCAGGAGAAGATGTTGGGGCAGATGTTTTGTTAGTTCATAACTCTTGGCTATATAAGCTAAAAGATAATTTTTCACCCATGCCTGCAAAGTTGATGGACGCAAAGACTTACTCAACAACTTTTTATCCTGTCGCTACCCAAAGCGCTGTTTTTGACAGCAAGATATATGGTGTTCCTTTTTATTACGATGGTTTGGTGCTTTTGTATAATAAAGACCACTTTTTGGAAATCGGCCAAGATGATCCGCCAACTTCTTGGGCGGAGTTTGAGAGTCTTGCAAAGAACCTGAGATATCCTAAAGACGGTAGTGCTTTGGTAAGGGCGGGAGCAGCAATGGGTACTGCCGACAATAACGAGCACTTCTCGGATATATTGGGTTTACTTTTTGCTCAAACTGATGTTGCTATTCCAAATGATTTAGAAACCAAAGCGGCGGCTGATGCTCTTGATTACTACGTTTCTTTTGTAAAAAGAGATATGGCTTGGGATAACTTAATGCCAGAAGCTAACACCGCCTTTATTCAGGGAAAAGTCTCGATGATTATTGTTCCCACTTGGAGAATTTTGGATATCTTAAAAGCTAATCCAAATTTAAACTTTGGCGTAGCTCCTGTTCCCCAAGCTTTGCCGGAAAAGCCGGCTACCTGGGCAACTTTTTGGATGTGGTCTGTTCCCTCTTCTAGCAAGAATCAGGCTTTAGCTTGGGACTTTGTAAATTTTATGACATCAGAAAAACAAGAACTTTCTTTGTTTAGCGATGCTTCTAAGGTAAGACCTTTTGGCGTTCCCTTTGCTAGGGTGTCTTTGGCTCAGCAATTAGCAAACAACCTGTATCTGTCACCGGCAGTGGCTACCGCACCTTATGCAAAATCTGCGGAACTTGCGGCAAGATCAGGAAATAATAAGGTTACCGATGCTCTAAGAGATGCGGTTAACGCTGTTTTGGAAGACAGGGTGGATGCACTGACTGCTCTTAAAAACTTTAGAAGTGGTACTCCCCAGCCTACGGACTGATATAATCCTTAAGTTATGAAAATATTTGCTATTGAATCATCGTGTGATGAAACAGCTGCGGCTCTTGTTGAGGACGGTACAAGGGATATTGCAGGTGTTGTAGCGTCCTCTAAAGAGTTGCATGAACAAACCGGAGGTATTGTGCCAGAGGTGGCCGCCAGAAAGCAGGTTGAGTTTTTTGTGCCTGTGATTGAGCAAACATTGGTAAAAGCTCAAAAAGCTTTAGGTCTTGCCTGCCGTGAGGATGTTATAGCTTCAATCGATAGCCTTGCTGTTACCGTTGGTCCCGGGCTTATTGGCTCACTTGTTGTGGGAGTTGAGGCGGCAAAAGCTCTTGCAGTTGCCTGGCATAAACCATTAATTCCTGTGAATCATTTGCTTGGGCATATATATGCTAACTGGCTTGAACACGCGTCTATAATTCAGTTTCCGGCTGTGGTGCTTGTTGTTAGCGGTGGGCATACTGATTTGGTTTTGATGAAAGATCACGATCAGTTCGACTACCTTGGCGGTACTCATGACGATGCTGCCGGAGAAAGTTTTGATAAAACCGCGCGGCTTCTTGGCATAAGTAAATATCTTGGAGGAGTGCTTCTTTCTCAAAAATCTGCGGAATGCAAGGCTAACCCAATTGCAGGTAGACTCCCCCGCGCCATGATTAGAGAGGATAATTTTGATTTTTCTTTTTCCGGATTAAAGACTGCTGTAAAAAGATTAATTGAAAATGAAAATTGGCCGGTCGAGGTTGTTGCCTGTGAGTTTGAAACCGCAGTGGTTGATGTGTTAGTTGCAAAAACGTTACGAGCTGCAAAACAGTTTAATGCTAAATGTATTTTATTGGCGGGTGGGGTTTCAGCCAATACTCAACTTCGTGCGCGTATGAAAGAAGAAGCGGGCAATGTGCCGGTTTTTGTTCCCTCTCTTAAATACTGCACCGATAACGCTGTATACATAGCTAGTGCTGCGTATTACAACCAAGGCGTAAAACCTCTTGATCAAATTCAAGCAAATCCTTCTTTAGGTGTGATGGATAGGGTTTAATTACTTTTTAACAGTTTTAGCAGGGAATCTATGTCTAC
The DNA here is from genome assembly GCA_964427965.1 of uncultured Candidatus Saccharibacteria bacterium. Classification (GTDB taxonomy): domain Bacteria; phylum Patescibacteriota; class WWE3; order UBA101185; family UBA10185; genus CAYRWK01. The sequence continues at coordinate 11,760 of CAYRWK010000006.1, forward strand.
TATCTTTGAAGTTTCTCCAGTCCTTTTCTTTAATTCTACTTTGTCGCCTGTCTTTTTAGAGATAACAGCTCTGTATGGAATGCCAATTAAATCTGCATCTGAAAACTTTTCTCCAGCAGTTACATCTTCTCTATCGTCAAACAAAACTTCGATATTTTGGTTTAGTAGTTCTGCGTACACCCCCTGAGACTGTTTTTTAACCTCGGAATCTTCTAAATTTAATCCAACTAAATGTACTTGATATGGTGCAATGCTTTCCGGCCATACAATGCCCTTTGCGTCACTTAGTTTTTCTACAATTACACCCATAAGTCTTGTAATACCTATACCGTACGATCCTAGATGCACCGGAATTGATTTTCCATCCTGATCTGTGTAGTTAAGTCCAAGTTGTTCTGATTTTACTGCTCCAAAATCAAAGATATTCCCAACCTCAGCCGCATTAGCTTGAGTCAAGTCTTCTTTTTTGACACCAAGTTTAGCTAGAGTTTCATCGTTGTACACCTCCTGGTTTATCGCCAGACCCTTTTCTTTACTAAAATAAACAGTGTCTTCACCGGCATCAGTTAATGTTTGAAACTCGTGACTAAATTTTGTAAATGCACTGCCTGAGGCAAATGTTAAGTAGGTTTCGTTTCTCAAACCTACTCTGTCAAAAACTTTCATATAAGCCTCAATAGCCTTGTTATAAAATTCATCGTGGTGTTTTTGATCCAATGTATAGGAATACATGTCTTTCATAAAGAATTCTCTACCGCGCATAATTCCGCTTTTTGCTCTAAGCTCGTTTCGAAGTTTAGTTTGGAACTGATAAACATACAAAGGCAAGTCTTTGTAGCTTTTAATGTATTGTCTCATCATGTCTGAGATAGGTTCTTCGTGAGACCAAGCAAGTCCGATTTCGGTTTCATTCTTGAGTTTGGTCTTAAACCATACATCTACTTTTTCATCGTCCCAGCGGTTGGTTTTTTCCCAAAGTTCTTTTCTTTGCATACAGGTCATAATAAGCTCTTGCCCACCAATGGCATCCATTTCTTCCCTAACGATTTGTTTTATTTTTTCAATTACTAAAAGACCTAAGGGTAAGTACGCGTAAACTCCTGCCATTTCTTTGTACACAAACCCTGCACGAATTAGCAGTTGAGCATTTTTGCTGACTTCATCTTTTGGGGCTTCTTTTTTAGTTTTACCAAGTAGTGTTGAGTAAAGCATTATGTGGCTATTTTATCACACTAGGGCCTTTGACTTGTAGAAATTCTGCAGTGTTATACTTTGGGCATGGTTAACCTGGAAAGCATACCTTCAAAAGAAGTGTTAAATGTCGGTGATTGTTTCACAATGGGTTTGTATCAGACGGTTAATTTTGGAAGTAAACCACTAACGGAAAGAGACCCGGATGTTATGTTATACAGAACTGAGGTAGTGTCTGCTTTGTCACTTGCGGAAAATTGTGTTGGTTTGTTAATGGATGATACTGGCCCTATGGTAATAAATCTGGGCGATAACGATGTTTACTTACATTACAGTCGTGGGGCTAGAGTACCGGTAGCACAAGGTCTATCCAGAGACATTAGTGCTTATATGCGGTTAAATAGGGTTGTAAAGAAACGTCGGCATTTTGATGTTGATATTGTGCTTAAGTGTTCTCGCCCCGAGGACCCTAATATTTTGAGGTTATGTAATGTAACCGAGGATGGGGTTTTGAGTTCTGTAACATTTCAATTACAGCTAATACACGACCAAATAATAAAGAAACCATAAACTCCTTACAACCTTCTAGTTAACGTAAACGCTACTACTTTATTAACTCCTGCTCTATATAACGCTTCCGCTGCACTTAGTAATGTTGCCCCGCTTGTGCAAATATCATCAACCAGCAAAATTGCTTTGTTTTGACATTGTAATGGGTCAACCTTAAAGGCCTCCTTCATATTCTCATACCTCTCTTCTCGATCGTGTGTGTATTGAGACGAAGTTTCTTTTACTCTAAATAATATTTTGTTATCTATAGGTAAATTAAATGTTTTTGCCAAGGCATTTGCAATTAATCCTGCTTGGTTAAATCCCCTAAGTTTTAATTTGTGTTTATTCATTGGAATTGGGACTACTGTGTAACCGGCATATTTAATACCTAAATTTTGTGCATACTTCGCTCCGTACAAGGCAAGAATTTTAAGAGCTGCAAACTGCTTGGAGTTGTATTTGGATCTTTTAATACAAAGCCTGGTTATTCCCTCGTATTCAAACGGTGAGAAAACCCCAAGTTTATTGCAAAAGCCATGTTGTGTGATTTGGAAGAAACTCTTTTCTAGCATTTGTACTTCCTGTAAGCACTTGGAGCAAAATATACTGCCGTCTGTATGGCAGAACAGGCATTTTGGCGGAAATAAGATGTTTAGCAAGTTATCCATAAGTTATTCACAAGCGTTTATTTATTATCACTACGGCATAAATACAGTATTGGGCTTATAGTATTGTATTAAATATACCCTGTAGTAATATAATGCTAGAGTAATAGTAAAACCATTAGAAAGTTTCTTCAATGGGGTTATTTCTATTACAATTAGATATATGAATATTCAAACTTTTATAAATACTGAAGCCGACAACATTTTACAAAAATACAAAGGTCAAAGATCAGAGGTTGAATCTTTGCTAGCCGCCGAGTTATCAAAAAATAAGATATTTCTATCTAAAATAGAAAATGCTTCTGATTTTAAAGAGCTTTATAAATTAAGCGGCTATAAAAATTTGATCAAAAAAGTTAAGAAACAGGTATACTTTGGTCTTAGGCAGTACCGTACCAAATTGGTATCACCTGACAGCGTGCAATCCTCTGAGGTGAATTATCCTTACGAACACGTATCAACTCGGGAGCGAGCGCCTTTTATTCAAGAATTTAACACTCAACTTAAGTTGTATTCAGACTCTAAAAATATTGTTGATGTCGGGGGAGGCGTGTTTCCTTTAACGTTTCCTTTTGCCGACTTTCCTAAGTTGCAGGATTACGTATGGTTGGATAAGGACAAAAAAGCTTATGAAGTACTGCTTGGCACGAAGAATTCAAAGCTTAAATTATTTAACGATCCTATCGGAAAAAAGTTATGGTCCACATATCTTCCCGGTGGGGCTTTTGAGTTTGATTTGGTGCTGATGCTTAAACTTATTTCTGTAATCTGGCGTCAGGAGAAAAATCTAATTCCGATACTTGCGGCAATTCCGGCCAAAGTAATTTTAGTTACCGCGCCAAAAGAGGCTATGACCAAAAAACAGACTATTCAAAAACGGGAAGACGCGATTTTAAAAAAGTTTATTAAGCTAACCGGTAGAAAAGTGCTTGGAACTTTGGACATTGCTAATGAGTTTGGCTACTTTTTAGGAAAATAATCTCACGTATTGCGGTATACTTTAGGTGTGAAGTTGGTTTTTGAAAAGACTGCCCAAGTCTCTGATAAAGATATCTATAAAATCTCCAAGAAACTCACAGGGTACTTAGTGTTGTTAAGAGAAGTTGCCGGTAAAAAGACTTACGATTGTCCCGAGAGTTTTATAAATCTACCGTTTGATGAGTCCGCATTGTCCAAAATTGTTGATGTGTCACGTGTGGTGGATTCTTCAAAAATAAAGCAGTTAATTGTAATTGGGATTGGCGGTTCCAGTCTTGGGACAAAGGCGCTACTTGGGGCAATCCCCTCGTCTAGCGTTAAAGTGACTTTTTTGGAGAATATTGAAAAGGAAATGCCCGAACTTTTATCTGAAAATTATTCTGAAGTGTTAGTTAATGTGGTTAGTAAGTCTGGTGATACTTTTGAAACGCTAACTAATTTGGATAAGCTGCTTGCTAAATACCCGCAACTTAAGGATCGCATCATTATTACTACCGCACATCCCGAAAAGTTTGAGGGTTATGCCAAAGAGTATTTTTTGCCAATCCCTCCCCAGGTCAGCGGCAGATATTCTGTTTTTACACCTGTTGGGCTGTTTCCTTTATCCCTGACAGGTTTTAATATTTTATCTTTATTGGAAGGTGCTATGTCTGCCCGCAAGGATTGTTTGCAGGAAGGTTCGGCTAACCCCGCCTTGGTTTTAGCTGTAGTTCAATACTTTCATTACATCAAGAAAAGGACGATTGATGTGAACTTTTTCTTTCACCCGACTTTAGAGTTGTTAGGTAAATGGAATAATCAAATTGTGGCCGAAAGCCTTGGTAAAAACGGCAAAGGGTTAACCCCGCTTGTGTCAATTGGAACTACTGATTTGCATTCAATGATTCAACTTTTCTTGGATGGTCCAAAAGATAAATTTACTGAGTTTGTGTATTGTAAAAAACTATTGCCTAAAGAAGATTTACCCGTTATTGATGGTGTGAAAAAATCTTATGAAAACAGAAAACTACCATTTATATCTTGGGAGTTCGATGATCTGACCGAGAAATCTTTAGGATACTATATGCAGGTTAAAATGATATCAGTGGTGTTTTTAGCAAAGCTTATGGGAGTAAATGCCTTTGATCAGCCTGCGGTAGAGGAATACAAAAAGTACGCTAAGGAAAACAGCTAACTTGCTAAAGGTAATCTTTTAGTTTCTTGCTTCTTGAGGGGTGCCTTAGCTTTCTTAACGCTTTAGCTTCTATCTGCCTGATTCTTTCTCTGGTAACGCCAAAATCCCTGCCAACCTCTTCAAGTGTGCGTGAGCGTCCATCTTTTAGACCAAATCTCAATTCCAATACTTTTCTTTCTCTTGGGTTAAGAGTGTCCAAAACCTCATTGATATGGCCTTTTAGTAATTCTTGGCTGGCTGATTCAAATGGAGATAAACCAACTTCATCGGGAATAAACTCTTTTAATCTGGTATCCTCTTCTTTGCCAACCGGAGTTTCTAAAGACGTAGTGTCCTGAGAAATTTTTAATATCTCCTGAGCTTTTTCAATTTCAATACCCATTTCTTTTGAAACTTCTTCGGCTGTAGGGGGTCTTTCGTATTTTTGCTCAAGTTCACGTTCAATTCTTTTGTATTTATTTATAGTTTCAACCATGTGTACCGGGATTCTAATTGTTCTTGATTGATCGGCCAATGCTCTTGTTATAGCCTGTCTAATCCACCATGTGGCGTAGGTTGAAAACTTAAAACCTCTTCTCCAATCAAACTTCTCAACCGCTCTCATAAGTCCAATATTTCCTTCTTGGATCAGGTCCAAAAAGGTTAAACCTCTACCCATATACTTTTTGGCAATGGATACAACAAGTCTAAGGTTAGCTTGAATCAACATTCTTTCAGCTGCTTCGCCTTGTTTATCGTTCCAATCTTTTGAGGTTTTTTCGACAGCTTTAATAACTTTTTTATCAAGCCCCATTTCTACTGCAATTTCAGGAAGGGTTGGTTTTCTGCCTAATTCTTTTGCAAGTCTTTTGTCGGTACGTCTAAACTTAAAAGCTTCGGCACATTGAGCAAGTTCAATTTCTTGCTTAGCAGTAAGAAGATCAACTTTACCTATTTCTCGTAAATACATTCTTACAGGGTCGGAGGATACTGTTTTATCAAGTGAAATTTTTGAAAGGTCTATTTCTTCTATTTGTTGGGTGAGTTTAGCGGCGTCTTTTTCAGACTCAACATCAAAAACATCAATACTGGCCTCCAAGAGCTTTTCATATAATGAATCAAGCAAATCAATGTTTTCCTCCGCATCGGGGAATAGATCAAGAATGTCGTTTAAAGTTAGGTAACCTTGTTTTTTTCCTTTTGATATAAGTTTAGTGGTGTTTACTTCCTTTTTTTCCTTATCCACGGGTTTAACCGGTTGTTCTTTTACCGGGTTGGCTTTTTCTTTTGCCACATCTTTTTTAGGCGTTTTGGTGATTTTTGTTGGTTTAACAACCTTAGTTTCTTTTTTGGCTTTTATGTTTTTTATCATACCAGCTTTTCAGAAATGTTTTTTATCTTTTCGGTCAATTCTTTAAGTTGCTTTGCGTCCTTTTCCAGCTCGGCTTGTTTTAGTTTATCACTTAACTCCCGAAGTTCCCTTTTTGCAGTGTCTTTTTTAATGCGTTCAAAAATATCTTCCAGTTCGTTCCCAAGCCTTGTGTCGTCATCTAAAATATCGCCTAAATCCCATAAATACAAGTCGTTAACTATTTCTTGCTGAGTTTGTTCTAAGCGATTATTGAAATATTCTATCTTAAATTTATGCTTTCTACCAAGAAGATAATCTTTTAGGTTTGTAAATATCTCTTGGATTTGAGGATCTGAAAAATCTTTCTGTCCAAGCTTATACAATACAGGTTGGGATGTGTCAAGGGGTGCTTTGAGGAGCAGGGCAAGCATGTATTCTTGGGGAGATTTTTTAGAAAGGGCGTAATTTACCGTAGGAACGGATGTTTTATAGGCTTCCTCAGCGCTTTCAGATGAAATTTTACCGTTTATTAACGATTTTACCGTTTCATCGTCCAAGTTTAGATCTTCAGCAATTTTCTTTGAATAGTGGTCTAAAATCACTTTGTTTGATATCTGCGAAAATATTTCTGCTAACTCCTCCATGATTTTTTTCTTACCAAGAGCTGTAGTTTTATCGTTTCGTTTAAAAGCCGTTGCTAAGTAAAAATCATAAATGGGAATTGGGGATTTAATGATTTGTTTAGCTTCGGTAAGATTTCCGTGCAAAAGCTCGTCTATATCTTTGTACGGTGCGGGAATTATGATTACCTTTACATTAAAGTTTTCTTTTTCTGCAAGTTGAATGCCTCTGGCAATGGCAGTTGTTCCTGCAAAATCTGAATCAAAGCATAAGATTAGGTCTTTGGTGTATCTTGCTAGTATCTTTAACTGCGCTACCGTTAGCGCTGTTCCTCCGGAGGCCACTACGTTATCAAAACCAAATTGATGAGCGGCTATGGTGTCCATTTGTCCCTCTACAATAATTGCACCCTCCTTTTTTATCGCTACTTTGGCTTTATCCAAAGCAAATAAAAAAGAGCTTTTATGAAAAACCGGGGTTTCTGGTGAGTTTAGATATTTTGGATCTTTGTTGACAACATCTCTTCCTGTAAAACCTGCAACTTTACCGTCCAGCTCGGTTAACGGGATCATAACTCTTCCTCTAAATTTGTCGTAAAACCCCCCTCCGGAAGTTCGTGGCACAATTAACCCCGCATTAACAATGTCTTGTATTTTAAAGCCTTTTTTAGTAAGCGCGTTATACAAGGTGTCCCATTTATCGGGAGCGTAACCTAGCCCAAATTTTGCAATGACCTCGTCTGTAATTTTGCGTTTGTTTTTAACATAATCTAACGCCTTCTTACCTGCGGGGTGTTTTAGTAAAATATATTGATACAGTTTGTTGGCAATGTTGTTAAGTTCGTACACCGATTTCCTTTTATCGCTGTTTGGATCGTACGAGGTTTTTTCCAGTTTGATACCTGCTTTTTCCGCAAGTCTTTCTAATGCTTGGGGAAAGTCCACGCCCTCAACTTTTTCCACAAATTTAAAAATATCCCCGGATTCCCCACATCCAAAGCATTTAAATATTTGAAGCTCTTGGGAAACCATAAATGATGGGGTTTTTTCTGAGTGAAATGGACAAAGACCTTTGTAGTTTCTGCCTGATTTTTTAAGGGGAACATACCCCTGGATCAGATCAATGATATCTATCTTTTGCTTTATTTCGGTTATTTGATCCATTGTTTAATGCTATAGCATAAATTGGAGCTACAAACAATCGTCGACAGGTTATGAGCTTTTGTTAAAATGTTTTTCTAATTCCTCAAATACTTGTTCGGGTGCAAAGCCTTTTCCTAAAATATAGCTGGCTAGTTTGCGTTTAATAACTCTTGAGTCGGTGTCTTTAATACTTCTTAGTTTTTTAGTGATAAGATCCTTAATTAATTCCCGTTCGTCATTTTTGTTGTAGGTTGAAAGTGTTTCCTCAATAATGCCTCTGCCGATACCTTTTTTGTATAAAAACTCTGTCAATTTGCGCTTACTCACAGGTTTTTTTGATCGTATCTTGCCTTCAACATACATCTTTGCGTAGACCTTATCATCCAAAAGTTTAAGGTTATCAACTTCCTCCATAATCTTTACCTTTATTTCCTCTTTTTCAGTGGTTAACAGGTTTTTTTTGTAAAGATAGGTGTTTATTCGATCCACTACTTCTTTTCGGCTCCTTTGTGAGTAAGCCAAAAAGTTAAGTGTTTTGTTTAATATCGCTTCGTAAAGTTTTTGATTATTCATCTACCGCCGGTTCTTCTGCTGTTGGGACCGCACTCTCGTCCCCACCAATATGTAAGGGAAGATCTTGTTTTTCTTTTACTTTTTCTCTGATCTTTTTTTCAATTTCCGCTCTTACTTTATGGTTTTCTCTAAGAAACGCTTTTGAAGCCTCCCTGCCTTGTCCAAGTTTTTCGCTATTAAACTCATACCAAGCACCGCTTTTTTTAACGATATCAAACTCTACACCTACGTCCAAAATGTTACCTTCCTTGCTGATACCCTCGTTAAACATAATGTCAAACTCAGCTTGTCTAAAAGGTGGTGCCATTTTATTCTTAACGACTTTAACTACCACTTTAATTCCTGATGCTTCATCGCCCTCTTTGACTGTTTGAATCTTTCTAATCTCCAATCTTACAGAAGCGTAGTATTTAAGTGCTTTACCTCCGGTTGTAGTTTCCGGGTTGCCAAACATCACACCAATCTTGGATCTTAATTGGTTGGTAAACACCACTGTGCAGTTTGATCTACTGACTGCTCCAGTTATTCTTCTTAGGGATTGGCTCATAAGCCTTGCTTGGAGTGCCACAAAACTATCTCCGATTTCACCTTCTATCTCTGCTCTCGGTACTAAAGCCGCTACAGAATCAATAGCAACCACATCCACGGCATTTGATCTAATTAAAGTCTCGGCAATTTCCAAGGCTTGCTCACCTGTATCGGGTTGGGATACTAATAGGTTTTCTACATCCACTCCGGTTTTTTCTGCATAAACCGGGTCAAAGGCATGCTCCGCGTCAATTAAAGCTGCGGTTCCTCCGGCATGTTGGGCTTCTGCAATAATATGTTGGACCAATGTAGTTTTTCCAGAAGACTCCTGACCGTATATTTCAACAATTCTGCCTCTTGGTACACCGCCAATCCCAAGTGCAATATCCAAGGCAATAGAGCCGGTAGGGATTACCGCAATTGCTTTGTCAGTACTTTTATCACCCAGCTTCATAATTGAACCCCTTCCAAAAGATTTTTCTATCTGATCTAATGCAGATTTTAACGCAACTTCTTTGTTTTTTAACTCTTTATCAACTTCTTTGGAATCTTTTGACATGTTATCCACCTTTCCCGCCAAAGGCGAAATCAATTTTTAGGTAAACATATTTTAACAGGAGACGAAACTTAATCAATGTACAATATTCTAATCTGACTAGAAATGTCTTATTGACAGGCGTTGATTCTTCGCAGAACTGTGTCTTTTCCGAGAAGTGCAATGGTGTCAAAAATAGGCGGTGTTGCAGTAACTCCGGTTGTAGCAACTCGTAGGGTCATAAAAGCTTCCCTTGGTTTTAGTCCTGTATCCGTTAATAATTTATGAGAAATAGTTTCCAAGTTTTCTTTTGTCCAGTTGCTACCATCAACACTTTCGTATAGATCGTAGAATTTTTTGAGTATATCTTTGACTGCCAAGGGGTCTTTTGGCTGTTTGCTAAGCAATTCTCTATCCACAGTAGGATCTTCAAAAAAGTATTGTGAAGTCTCAAAAAATTCAGCAAGAGTTTTTAATCTTTCTTGAGCTAATTCAACAACTTTGAGTAGGTATGCTTTGTCGGCTTTTTCCAATATATCGTTGGGGGCATATTTCTTTGACCAATCACTGATTAGTAATAATAAGTTTTCTGGGCTAAAGTTTCTAATATAAACACCGTTATACCAAATTAATTTATCTCTATCAAAAGATGAAAAAAATGATTTTTGAACTTTAGCTAGTGAAAAATCTTTGCAAAATTCATCTAGAGAATATATTTCTTTATCGGTTCCTGGATTCCAACCTAGAAACATTAAAAAGTTTAGTAGTGCCTCCGGCAAATAACCTTTTGCTAAAAAGGACTCCACACTAACACCCCCGTAACGTTTAGATAATTTTTTGTTTGCATCCTTTTCTTTTAAATCAGACATATGTCCTATTACCGGTGTTTCCCAGCCAAAAGCTTTGTATAACAAAATATGCTTAGGGGTTGATGGTAACCACTCCATCGCTCTTAAAATATGAGAAATGTGCATTAAGTGATCATCTACGACAACTGCCAGGTGGTAGGTTGGGTACCCATCTGATTTAAGAAGTACAGTGTTGTCAATATCATCAGAGTTGAAAGAGATGTGTCCCAAAAATGCGTCATTGTATTCGATAGTTTCATTATCCGGTACTCTTTGTCTGATTACGTGAGGTATACCGTCTGCGAGGTTTTTTTGAATTTCTTCAGTTGATAGATGCAGGCATCTTTTGTCGTATTTTGTGACTTTATCTCCTCTTTGAGTTTGTTCTTTCCTCATTTCATCCAGTCTCTCGGGTGTACAAAAACAATAGTATGCATCCCCGTTTTTTACTAATTTTTCCGCATGCTCTTTATACAAGGAGAGTCTCTTTGATTGAGTGTATGGGGCATATGGGCCACCGTTTTCCGGTCCTTCGTCACAATTTAGTCCAAAAATTCTCATAACTTCCAGTAGTCTTGTTTCTGAGCCTGGTACATACCTCTTTTGGTCAGTGTCCTCAATTCTAATGATAAATTGACCTTTATTCTGTTTTGCAAAAGCGTAGTTGTATAATGCGGTTCTTAAACTGCCTACATGATATTCACCCGTTGGGCTTGGGGCTATTCTTGTTCTTACTGTTACCGTATTTCCTGTCATGGAAGGATTTTAACACAGAGTCACCTATGTTAATATGTTTGTATGAAACTTTCTACCGTTGCCCCGATTGTACGTAAAAGTATCGTTGGTGTTTTGCTTTTTGTTGTTGGTTATTACATCTTTACACTAGCCGTATTGCCCTTTGCAAAGGTTTACTGGTATAAAGTTTTTCCATCTAAATATGCTCCAACAGTGCTATATGGAAAATTAGACCCGTTGGAATTTGTTGAAAAACAAATTGTAATTACTACGCCCACCTATGTTTTAAATACTAAAACCGGTAAACTACCCACTTTGCCTACAGTTTTACCGGTGTATCGTTTTATGCCTGTCACCTTTTCTTATGCCGATACGACAAACGCTCAAAGAAACGCAGCTGTTCTTGGTTTTACGGATAATGATTTAATTTCCGATCTTAAAGTTTCCATATATAAATGGAGAAGCCCTGTATCAGGAGGGGTATTGGAGATTCCTATCCACACTAGGGAACTTGTTTTAACTACACCTTTAGTTGGTAAGCATAGTTTGTTTCAAGCAGGAACATTGTCTCAAAGTACAGCTGCAGCTTATGCAAAAAGCCTTTTCACTCAACTTGGTAGATTTGATGATCCGTTATATAAAGCCGGGTCTTCTATAGTAAGTTTAGGCTCGTTTGTCGGTCAAAGAATTGTTGGCACGGAAAACGTGAAGGATGCTCAACTAGCACGAGTTGATCTATTTAGATTTATTAATAAAATTCCAATTTACGGACCAGATCCTAAAAAAGGTTTACTGCATGTTTGGTTAAGAACCCCACTGCCTGAATACGCTGTATACAATTACCCGGTGGTTGAAGCATATTACTGGCCGGTTGAACAACAATCTAATGCAACCTATCCTTTGATACCCCTTTCGGGTGTTTGGAAAGAAATTGCAAAAGGCAATGGAATTGTTGCAAATGTTACGCCTAAATCTGCCAATCCTTTTGAAGATTACCAGGCAGCGAAGGTGGATAAAATACTTATTAATAACATTTATATTGCTTATTACGACACTCCAAAGCAACAAAAATATATGCAACCTATTTACGTGTTTGAGGGAAATTACACCTCCAATGACGGAGGTTCCGGAAGCATAACGTTTTATTACCCGGCAATCTCTGGCCAGTGGACAAACTCAGTTACCCCCGCAGAATAATCCGTTCATTTATTTCCAAGTGAAGGCCTTTTGTGCCCAATATAACAACGCTCTTGTGTCTACAAACCTATCCCTGCTTCCCATGACAATAATTATCAAATCTTTATCGCTATCCTTGTATTCATATATCAGCACTTCTCCCGCTTCTGCG
>CAYRWK010000007.1:0-22811 GCA_964427965.1 uncultured Candidatus Saccharibacteria bacterium
CTACTTTCCTTTGTACTACCTTTGGCCATCTTTCTTAGCGTGTTTTTTATCCCCTACGTGGCTAAAGGCTATTTTTTTGAAAATACCTATAATTACTTGTTAAGAAGAGTTTCAGGTAAGGAACTTTTACCAAATAATTCTTTGTATACTTTTTTTGTATATAACCACAGCATTCTTGCTTTTGTTGCCCCTTTGATTTCACTGGTGGGGTTGTTTTTTGTAAAAAACTTCAGACAAAAAATCTTTTTCTTGTGGTTTTTTATTACCTTTTTTATATTAGAATTTTTGATGCAAAATCCCGGTACTCATATTAACAACTACTTTTTACCTCTATATGCGGTTTCCGGTTATATTATTTTGCGAATTATCAATTTTATAAAATCTTTGCCGGTCAAAGTTTTAGCTTTTGCGTGTTTAATAAGTGTTATTGGTGTGCTCGGTTATACGTCTGCCACATCCTTTTTACCCATTTTTAACAACGGATATCCGTATGTAGCAGGACAGGTTGCCACCAGGTATCAGCTTTATTTGTACGGGTTTCCCTATAACGTAGGGTGGGATCAGATTCATTCGCACTTTTCTTCAAAAAATAGAGTTGCTGGTGTTTTTACCAACGATGACGACGATATTGCTATGTATTATTTAAGAGGGATTCCCTACACCAGACCCGGAAGTAATTTTTTTCCTGCTTACTATATTCATATAGAAAATGATTTGCAGTTAGGCACGGTGGGGTTTAATAAGATTAAAAACTTTGACTTTTTATACTCTTTGGAAAAAGAGATTTTTGTGAATGGTAAACTGTCTGCCAAAATCTATAAAAAGAATTAAGACCTACTATAGTTTTTTATAAATATAAACATCCGATAACGGTATAAGGTTTGGTTTAGATAAAACAAATGATTTAATCAAGGTGTATTTACTTTCGTTATGTAACTCTTGTTCAAAGTTATTCCACGCCTCCGTGTAGTTAGGATACTTTTTTACTACCTCAAGTTTTTTAAAATTAACCATGGGTCTTGAAGAAATAATTACATAATCATATATTGCAAGATCAGGTGGAAAATCCAGTTGAGCATTTTCAGAGGTGTATACGTTAAATTTAATAACTTTAACCTTGTAACCAACATCGGTACGGAGCTTGTTCATTGGGTCTAATCCTTCCTCGGTTATAGTTAGTCTGTTAGATGCAGTAGGAAGATTATCACGCGCCCATAGGTATGCCTCGCTTTTTGGTGTGTTTTTTTGAAACTGGCTTAAAAGGGTAATTGGGTTGTGAATATATATCGAAAAAATAATAACTCCACCAAATATGCCGGCGACAAGGTAAAGTTTTTTAAACCATTTTTTTGAGTTTATTGATGCCTTGGTCAGCAGTCTTTTTAGTATTGTGAGACCGTAAACTGCGTAAACTGTACATATTGGTACTATTGGTAGCATCCACCTGTCTACTCTTCTGGATTGAATTGAGTAGAACAAAATGTAAATAATTATGATGCCCAAAAATAGCCAATGTAGACTTCTTTTTATTTTTAGGGCGGTTACATTTCCAATTAATGTTGCAGCGAGTAAAAGAGGAGTAAGGATGCTTGATAAAGCCGAAATATATTTAAAGGGGCTGTAGTCAACTGAATCAAAAACCACGCCACCTTCTTTAAATAACATTTCATATACTCTATAGGCAAAGTCTTGGATAAAAATGATGGAAAAAGGATTTGTGATGGCAAAAGCTCCAAAAGTAATAAATAAAAAGCCAAAAAGACTGCGATAATCTTTTTTTATAATAAAAAGGCCGCAAAAAAATGGTAAAGATATCAGGGCTGTTATCTTTGTACCTACCGCAAAGCCCATCATCAGCCCAAGGAGCCAAACATAAATTGATTTTTGTGGTTTATTAAAGTAGCTGATTGCAAAAAGAAATGTAAATGTGGTTAAAATTGTTAATATAACGTCTGAGTTGATATAGTGGGCATGAACAATTAGTTTCCAGTTTAAAGCAACTAATAATGCCGATAATATCGCGCCTTTTTTGGATCCAAAAAGCTTTAAATATATTGCGTATACAAGTGGGACTAGTGATAGTGTTACGACTGCGTTAAAACTTCTCATTAATATATAAATATCTGTTTTTGAAAGTTGAATGTTCAAAATTCCCGCCAGTTTGTTTGTTACCAATGTAAATGCTGTAAACATGTATGAAGGCAAGGTTCCGTAAACATATGAAATGGGAATTAATTTGTAATAATTGTTGTTTGCGATAATATCTTTTAATTCAAAAGTATACTTAATCGCAAGTTCTGCAATTTCCGGTTCGTCAGCATAAAAACAGTGGGGGAGTCCAAATTCTATATGCCAAAGTCTAAAAAAGCCTGCCAGTATCAAGATTAGGGTAATTAAGATATGATATTTATATGTCCAAATCTTTTGGAAGACTTTACTCATTTAAATTATTATACATTTTAGTAATAGTTTTGTTTTTAGGTACCAGACTTCCCTATCTTGGCTATGATATTTCAAACTCGGACGCTTTAAGGTGGCACAGGCGTTCGGAGCGTTTTTTGGAGGCGGTAAAACACCTAAACTTTGCGGATACTTATCAACACTATCAACCCGGGGTAACTCTTATGTGGTTGGGGGCTGGAATTAAGCAAATTACACATTCGTATCAGCTTACGCAAAATGCTGATTTTTATCCAAAAATTGACGGTTTAATTAGGTCTTTTTTGGTTATTTCTTTGGGAATTTTACTGGTTTTTCAAGGTTGGATGCTTAATAAGCTTTTCTCACGTCAGACGTCGTTATTTTATATGACTTTAGTTGCTCTTGAGCCCTATCTTATAGGTATAGATCGTTGGATGCATTTGACGTCTCTTGAGACTTATTTTGCTTTTACCGCTTTTTTAGCTCTTTTGGTCTGGAGAAAGTTTGGGCGTCTGACCTTTTTACTTTTTTCCTCGGGGTGTTTTGCACTTGCAGTATTATCAAAGGTAAGTGCTTTAGTGGTTGGTGTTGTTTTACTTGCGATTATTGTTGAAACAATATTTTCTAAATTTTCCAAACAAAACACTTTAAAACAAGGAGTTGTAGGGACAGTAAGATATTGTCTGGTATTCGGCTTGGCTTTTTGTTTTGCCTTTTTTGTCTCTTTTCCCGCTATGTGGGTGTCCCCTATTACTGTAATTCAAAATTTATTTGGTGCTGTGACTAACGCCGTTTCAGGCGATGTATCGGGAACTTATCAAACTGCAGGCTATTCTTATCTATACTATATTTACATTTTATGTTTTAAACTCTCAGCTATTACCCTGTTTATCTTAACTATTGCTTTAGTTAGATTTAAGAAATTACTTCTAAATTTTGAAATTAGATTTGTGTTTTTATACCTATTGGTAGTATTTGTATCTTTAACTTTAGCTGATAAAAAAATAGATAGGTATGTTGTTTCCATGATTCCTCCTATACTTTTACTAGGTGCTTACGCCCTAACAACTTTATCCAAGAAAATACAGTTAGTCTTTTTACCATCTTCCGTTATTTATCTTGCATTGGTTAGCTTTACAGTTTTTCCTGTTTTTTCTGCGTACTACTCCCCTATCTTTGGCGGGACTAAGCGAGCTGTGGAGACAGGTTTGTATGATAATAGCGGGGAGTACCTGGCTCAAGCCGCGATGTACTTAAACACGAAGGGAAGGGATAAAAATGTGGTTATTCCCTATAACATTGAATCTTTTTCTCCTTACTATAAAGGTCGGGTTTCTATGGATGATACGGGTGATTTTGCAAATCCTGATTACATCGTAGCCTCGCTTGATTCCACCAGAAAGTCGCTAGAATTGCCTTGTACTACAGTAGATAAAACTTTTGGTCCCAGGGATTTTCCTGTGGTTTATGTGTTTAGTTGTTTTCCTCAACAACCTTAACTTGTCCGTAATCTTGAATGTACACAGGAATATACTCTACGATTTTTAAATTTTCTTCCTCAAAAGTGTATTTGCCAATCACGCCTTTTTTAGTTTCTTCAGACCACATTTGATCAAAGATAAAATTGCCGTGGGCATATTTAATATACTTGTCTTTATAGGTTTCACCACTTTGAACCCAGTGAGGGTGGTTGCCAATAATTAAGTCAGCTCCGTTATCAATTGCTAGATGGGCCAAGTCTTTTTGGCGTTGATTTGGTTCGGAGGTATATTCATTTCCCCAATGAAACGATACTATGACAACATCCGAGAGCTTGTCGGCAGCAGATACCTCATCTTTTATTAAGTCTTCGTTTGCCGTAGATAGCCCTGCTGGAGTATATCCAATATCGTTATACCCAAGAAAAGCAAAAGTTGTACCGTTTACCGTTTTATAGACTGCACCTCCTGTTCCGCTGTACATAATATTATTTAAGGATAGTAGTTTTTTTGTAGCAGTAATCCCCTGCTCTCCGTAATTGCCCAAATGATTATTAGTAAGGTTTGCAATGTCTACTCCTGATTTTGTTAGTCCCAGTATATTTCTTTCGTCCCCACAAAAGATCATACCTTCATCGGTAACAGGACAGTTGGCAATCAGTGGTGACTCCAAATTAATGAGGGTAATATCAGCACTGCTTAGCAGGTCGTTTACATACTTAAATGCCCAGTTAAAGTCATTGTTTCTAATAGCTTGTGCGTTTACCGATCTTGCAGGAATTACATCTCCTGTTGCAATAAGTACAACCTGTGATTTTGATCCTGTAATTTTATTAATAATACTTTCACCTGAAGTATTGGTAGGGGAGGTATATGTATACGAATACCGTAAATTTAAAAGGTTATAAAATGCGCTTGGGTTAAACACTCTTAACAACACCAAACTTAGCACGGTTAATAGGATTAACAGGATAGCAATGTTTCTCACCTATCTATTATAGCGTGAAGTTAGAGCTGTTGAGTACCGTAATTTACAAAGTAGTAAATCTTGGCCTTTTGTCTTAAACCGTCTATCCATGTTTGATAGGCACTAGAAACTTTTTCTTGCTTCAACTGCTCGGTGATTTGAGCTCTTAAAACAACAGGATCCTCACCTTCCGGAAGGTATTTAGAGTTTGCTTCAATATATTGGTCTATTTCTTCATCACTTACCGTAATATCTTTAGTTAGCAACTTTTCCGCTTGTTTTTGAATCTTTATTTGCTTTACTAACTCTTTTTTGGTTAAACCTCTTTCCTTTAACGCCGCGTCCAAAGTTGTACCTTGAGAGGTTAGGGTTTGGGTAATAATTGCGATTTGTTCATCAATTTCAGCTTGGGTTACTTCAATATTTTGTTTAGACAACTCTTCCTCAACAAGAGCTTGAACAATCATGTTGTCTAAAGCGGCTTGACCATACGCTTTTTCAGCTTCTTTTAAGATAGTTAATCTAAAGATTGGTTTGTAGTTTACAGTTGCGGCAACAATTAAACCTTTAAAATAGTAAACTCCAACTAATAAAAGTACTGCTACTAAAGCAAGTAGGATACTTTTTCTTTTTAGTTTAATTTTTGGCAGTTTTATCTTTGGAGAACTTACCTGTGTATTAACTTCTTGAGAAACATTTTGATCTTGATCTTGATTTGTATTTTGATTAGTCATTGGAAAAGTATATCACATTAAGTATACGTATAAAGTGCTTAGTAGTCCCGCTATTGCCGCGATAATAAATTGGAGAGGTGAGATATATCCAAAGTTGAAAAGATCCCGTACCTGTGGAATGGATATTGCAAGTAACAGTACGCTAATGGCCAGACTAAAGATGATCAAAAAGGCCTTGTTTTCTAAGAAGTGTTTGATTCTGCCAAAAAACACTAAGCCAAAGTCTCCAAAAATCATTGAAACAAAGGTAAAGGTTCTGGCAAATTGTTCACCAAAGTGTGGAACAAGGTAGATGTACATAGAGAATGAACAAATCAGTATCCCAAAGCCTTTAAGCAGCGCTCTAATCATTTCTTTCTTACTTATTACCTTAGCCAGTATATTTCTTGGAGGTATATTCATGATGTTTTTATCCTCTTTTTCTGCTTGAAAGCCAATTGTGCAAAGAGGATCAATAATTAGTTCTAAAAACAAGATGTGAACGGGGTAAAATATTTTAGGCAAACCTGTTAGTAACGGCAAAATTGCAAGACCTGCTATAGGGACATGAATAGAAAAAACAAAAGCAACAGCTTTTTTGATATTGGCGTAAATACTTCTTCCGCTTCTGATACCGTTAACAATTGATATAAAATTATCATCGAGTAAGACCAGTGACGAGGCTTCTCTAGCTACATCTGTTCCCCGCAGTCCCATAGAGATTCCTACGTCGGCTGATTTTATTGCCGGAGCGTCGTTAATGCCGTCCCCCGTCATCGCCACAACCTCCCCATTACTTTTTAGTGCATTAACAATATGTAATTTTTGTTCCGGAGTTATTCTTGCAAATACGTTTACTGTTTTTAATTTATGTTGAAGTGAGTCCATGGTTAACCTGTCTACGTCTTGTCCTGTTAGTACTTCATCGCAGTTGGTAAGACCAATTACTCTGGCGACATTTTTAGCTGTTCCTGCGTAATCCCCCGTTATCATAATTACCCTGACACCTGCTTTGCTGCACTCAATAACTGCTTCACCTATGTTTTCTCTAACGGGGTCAATAAATCCTATTAATCCGATATATGTAAGTTTTAAGGCTTTGTGTTCGTTAGGAATACTACCAGCAGGAATTGAGGCTTTTGCTACAGCTAGTACTCTTAGGCCTTCTTCGGCCATAACAGAAATTTCTTCGTGCAGTTTTTTGGTTTCTAATTCAGGCATATTACACATTTTTGCAATTACCTCTGGCGCTCCTTTAGTGGCAACTACGTAGTGTTGGTTTTCGGTGACTTTCCAAACGTGTGAGATAGCCGCAACCTCGCTGGATATCGGGTACTCTTTTATTAACATCCAGCTTTCGTGAATAAAATTTGAGTTGGCTAGAAATTTATAAATGTTTGTTTTTATAGCTTTTTCCATGGGATCAAAGGGATTTCTACTGCCTGCTAAGTACGCGTATTCCAAAAGTTCATGAAACTGCTCGGGTAGATTTTGAATGTCCCCAAGGGATGTTCTGCTTCCTCTTACCGATATTTGAGATAAATCCATTTGATTTTTGGTAATTGTGCCTGTTTTATCAACACAAAGTGCTGTAACTGATCCAAGATTTTCTATAACCGACATCTTACGAGTTAATGCGTTGCTTCTTGTCATCTTCCAAGCTCCAAGAGCTAAAAATATTGTTAAAACTACCGGAATTTCTTCGGGGATTAGGGACATTGACAAAGTTATGCCTGAAAGTATTCCATCAACCCAGTTTGAGTAGAAAATTCCGTTTATTAGCACTACTATGAGGCAAGTAAGCATTGCTGTTAGTGAAAGGTATTTAACTAATACACCTGTGTTTTTTTCCAGTGTGGTTTTTTGGATTTTAATCTTTTGGATAGATTTACCAATCTTACCTATTTTTGATTCCGTACCTATATTAGTTACTTTTGCTATACCTTGCCCTCTAACTACCAGTGTTCCTGAGTAAAAAGAGGAGTCCTTTTCTTTATTAACGGGCACAGATTCCCCGGTTAATAGTGATTCGTCTACAGTAATATTTGTGCCGGATATAAACTGGGCGTCAGCGGGCACTCTGTCGCCTTCTTTTAAAACAATAATGTCCCCCACTGCAACTTCCCTGCTTGGTATTTTTACTATAGTGTGGTCTCTAATAACCGTGGCTTTGGGGCTGGAAAGTTCTTTTAATGCTAACAGTGTTTTTTCAGTTTTATTTTCTTGATAAAAAGTAAGACCGATAATAAAAAAGATAGAACCAAAAAGGACGGATGCTTCTAAAATATCTCCAATAAACCAGTATATTCCGCTACTGGCAAGAAGCAACAAAAACATTGGCTCTTTAAGAACATTTATCCATAGAAAAAAGACACTACGCTTTTTGTCGGCGGGAAGATCGTTGTATCCAAATTTTTTAAGGTTTATCTGAACCTCTTGGGCAGTTAAACCGGGCAGATGCTCCAGTTCTTGAGAATCCATAAGTTAATCATACAGTATTGGGTTTGTGTTAAGAAAGTGCCTGTTGATATGCCAGAGTGCTTGGTAGAAGCAATATAAAGAAAAGCAGTATGTACATAATGCTAAATACCAAAGTCCAGATAATTATCTTAAAACACTCTATGTACTTTTTATTCCAAAACAAAACTGCCGCCTTTCCCAAAAATATGGCCGCACAGGCAACTGCGGAAATCACTAATATTAATAAAAAGATTATGGGGGCAATAAACGAGGCTTCGTCAGAATAAGTTAACACGGGCCATTTGGATATATAGTCCATAAAAGAAACTATGATTGCAACATAAAATACAAGTCCTGTTGCTTGCAAAAAACCAATAAACGGAAGGGAGGCGTTTTTAATAATTTTTGATATCATAAGTAATTTTATCATCTTAACTTTTATTCAACCGGTGTTACTTTAACAAGTATCGATACTTCCCCACTAGCGTCTAAACCTACTTCTCTGGATGTACTTCTCATAATGTTAAAGGTGGTGGGTTGGGTGATGCCCGATAGTTTTATTATTCTGTTATAGATAACTACCTGATCATCGTTACTAGTATCGTCTGAGTCCCATACTCCGGATTCTATAAATAAGACGGGGCTTTTGGTTATTCCGGAATATATTGATTTGTTAATATTCCAGTTATCTCCGTCGGCTATATCTTGATATCCTTCTTGAGGGAATCTTACGGCTTGTCCGCTCATGTTTCCGTTTGAATCAAATCCGTCGCTAACTTGATTCCATATAAATATGTCCCCTTCTCCTAGAATGGCGTTATCTCCTGTTTCATATCCCTGAAAGTTTTTTAGGGTTACGTCGACTTTTAAGAACTGTTTTGGCATGCGTTCTCTGTGCATTCTATATACAACCTCCATGTCGCCATCTTTTTTGGAGAAAGTTTTAAATTCGTTTTCGGTTGTAAAACCGTAGTTATTGGATTTAAAGAATTGGTTTACGTGGTTTCCTACAAGATCACTGCCTCCAATCCAGTCTAAAAAGGAGTTTTGTTTATCTTTGGCGTATTCTATGGCGTCTTGTGCAGTGTCGTTGTATGAGATGCCTGTTATGTATGATCCGATATCAAATTCTAAGTTTAATAGGCCTTTAGCTGTTGTTGGAAGCTCGTCGTTATCTACTACTGTTATGAGTAAGGTTATCTTGCCTCCTAGTTGGTCTTCAGGCAGAACAAAGATTGGTTTTGAAATTTCTATTGTGTCTCCTCCATCAGCTTCGTACCAGTTAACGTATGGGGATGCTGTTTTTTGAATTATGTTGCCGGTTTTTACAGCTGTTATTACCTGTATATCCCCATTTCCAAAAAAGTCTTGGTCGTTGTTGATTTTTATAGTATCTAGTTGAATTATTAAGGCTCGTTTATCCGAACTTGTGTTATTAACACTATTAAATAGTGAGTAAGTCAGGGAGGTTGGGAAGGCTTCTGTAAATTGACCTTCTCTATTACTGTTGTCTCTGGTGGTTAGTGTTGCCGGATCAAAGATATCAGGGTCAATAAATATAATAGGATCTGAGTCATCAGTGTTATCTGTATCGTTTGATGAACTATCTCCGGTGGTATCGGTGTCTGTGTCAGATTCGTCCGGATTGGAGCTATCTTCTGTATCGTTACTTTCTTGATCGTTGTTTGTAGATTCATCTGTAGGGTTACCCTGTGTCCCAATGGAGTCAAGGTAATCTAGGATTCTTTGAAAAATATTGCGGTCATCCTCGGAAGTTGTGTCCAAGTTTTCGGGTTTTAAGGTATCTTGGGGAACATCTCCTGTTACCATGGTTATATCTTTTCCAAAGAGTTTTTCTGCGATCAGTACTTTAAGCCCTATCATCGGAAAGAAAAAGGAGGATACAAAAAACAAGATTACAAGAACAATTCCGATCAAGAGCAAAACTGCTAAAATTTTACCGCTCTCGTTATATTGCTTGGGCATAGTTGTTAATTTCTTTTAGTTACTCGTTTGGCGTATCGCCGTATACAATCACTTTAGTACCTTGGTTGTCATCGGAGGACATTACGCTGTCCACTCCTTCCGCTAAGGAAGGGTTTGCCCAGTAAAAGATTTTTTCAGCTTCTTCTGTTCTCATGTTTACACACCCATGGCTCATTGGGTGACCAAAGTTGTCATGCCAGTATGTTCCGTGAATTCCATAACCTTGGTGAAAGTACATTGTAAATGGAACGTTTGGAAGGTAGTAATAAGTGCCAAGTGCTTGAGAACCTCCTGCCATGGTTGCATATTTTAGCTTATACCAGATTCTAAATTCACCTGTTGGGGTAAGTCCCCATTTGCCGGTTGAAACATCAAATTCATATTCTTTATCATCACCTTGGTAGGCATAGAGTTTTTGGTTAGTGAGGTCTACTTCTATTCTTTTCTCACCTTTTTTCTTTTTTGATCCTAGTACGTCTGTTTTCTCAAGTAAATCTATGCTTGATAGTGAGGCTGATTCGTATTTTGGTACGTCGTAAACCTGTCCGTGGAAATTACCTACTAGTTTTGTTTCATCAAATTTTCCGGATGCTATTTTTGGCATATCCGGTTTGTTTGAAAAGAGAGTGTTGAATAAAATAAATCCTGCGGGGAGTAAAACTAACAAGGCTATAAAAATATATTTCTTGGGCATGTGTTTATTATATCCCTTTTTTCTTTGTTTATGGAAGAGTTATTTTTTAGTAAATACCAAACTACTCATATCTTAAAGCTTCTATTGGTTGAAGTTTAGAGGCTTTGATCGCCGGATACAAACCAAAAACAATACCTATTGCTGAAGATACTACAACCGCAAGGATAATCGATTCCCAGGATAAGACTGATGGTAAAGACATATATTTTGTAAGGATAAAAGAAACACTAATTCCAAGGGTAACCCCAATAATTCCACCTATGATTGTTAAAACTATCGACTCCATCAAGAATTGAATAATAATGGTACGTCTTTTTGCGCCAAGTGCTTTTCTAAGACCTATTTCTGATGTGCGTTCTGTAACAGTGACTAACATAATGTTCATAATGCCAATCCCCCCAACAATGAGTGAGATAGCAGCAATCCCTGCAAGTAAGGTTGTGAACGTCCCGGTTATTTCATTTGCTGTTTCTAAAATATCTTCTTGGGATGAAATTGAAAAATCTGCATCACTCGGAAGTTTCTTACGATGTTGTTCCAGCAGTAGGTAACCAATCTGGTTTCTCGCTGGCTCCATTAGTTCTTCGGATATTGCGCCAACATATATAGTGCTTACGTGAGATACTCCGAATAGGACTTTTTGTGCTGTTTGCAATGGGATGAAAACAGCTTCATCGAGGTTATCGATTCCTTTGGATTTTGTTACACCGATCACTTTAAAGGTTTGAGATTCGATATTGATGCTCTTGCCAAGAGGGTTAACCCCTGCTCCAAATAAATCTTCCGCTACAGTTGGCCCAAGAACTGCAATTTTGGCGGACGTTTGTCCAAGTTCGTTTGTAATTTCACTACCTAAGCTTATTGTGATGTTCCTAAGTATAAAATAGTCTCCCGCTACACCAACAACCGATACATTACTATTATTTCTTTCGTAAGATACTTGTGTCCGAGAGGAATAATCAGCTGCAACTTTGTTTATTGTTGTAATGCGGTTTGATTCTTTGATTGCTAAAGCGTCTTTGTAAGTTAGAACTGCACTATTGCTTGCGTCGCTAAAAATAAACCCCTGTCTTTGGGCACCGGGTCTTATTGTTAGCAAGTTTGAGCCAAGGGCTTGGATTTGGGTTTTGATGTTTGCTTGGCTTGCCTGTCCTAAAGTTACTAACGTGATAACCGACCCAATGCCAATAATTATGCCAAGCGTAGAAAGTGCAGTACGCATCTTGTTTGTTTTTAGAACGTTTATGCTTTCTTCAAATAACTCAAGTAATGACATAGTTATCGTCTGTTTAGTTTATCGTCTACAATTTTTCCATCAACCAAAGACAGTACTCTTTTTGTACGTTTAGCAATTTCTTCATTGTGGGTAATTATTACAACAGTATTGCCGGCGTTATTTAGTTTTTCAAAGATAGAAATTATCTCATCACTTTGGTGTGTTGGAAGGTTTCCGGTAGGTTCATCTGCCAGCAAGATTGCGGGATTCATTGTTAAGGCTCTGGCGATAGCAACTCTTTGTTTTTGTCCTCCTGATAGCTGGTTTGGTACGTTTAGCATTTTGTCACCCAGTCCCACGGTATTTAACACCTCTTTTGCTTTTTCTACTCTTTTTACCTTTGATATTCCCGCATAAGCCATGGGTATCATTACGTTTCTTAATGCCGACATTCTTGGTAACAGGTTGTATGACTGAAAAATGAAACCTATTTCCTTGTTTCTAATTTCAGCAAGTTCGTCGTCTTTTGTAGTTTCAATATTTTGGCCATTTAAAATGTATTTTCCCGAGGTTGGTACGTCTAATGCCCCAAGAATATGCATTAAAGTAGATTTACCTGATCCGGATGGACCTATGATAGCCACAAACTCTCCTTTGTTTATAGTAAATGAAACGTCAAACAGCACTTGCGTTTTTGTTCCACCGTTATCGTAAATCTTGGATATGTTTTCAGCTTGAAGCATGCTACCTTCCTCCAAACCCGCCAAAGCTTCCCACACCTCTAAACTGGGTTTGACTCTGTCCGCTTGTAAAACCTGTCGTTGGTAAAGTATTAATTACTACTTCATCCCCCTCATTTAATCCTGAAATTATTTCGGTATTATCCGAATCTGAAATACCGGTCTTAACTTCTACCTCCTCAACTCCATCTCCATTTTTAACTTTTACCATACTTTTTCCTCTACCAGTTTGTATTGCGCCTGTGGGGATAAGTAGTACATTATTTTTTTGGTCTACAATAATTTCAGCAGATACGTTCATGTTTGGTAAAATTCGGTCGGAGGGTTTATCAAACTTAACAATTACAGGATAATTAGGCACACCGCTTTGAGATGAACCTATTTTATCAATTCCTGCCACAGTACCTGTAAATTTTTGTCCCTCTAATGCGGTTAAGGTTAGATTTACTCTTTGACCTACCTTTACATTATTAATGTCAAGTTCGCCTACATTTAAAGAGGCTATTGGTGTACCTTCCTTTTTTATTGATGCTACTGTTTGTACAGATCTATCTGATGTAACTGAGTTTTCAATTTTTGAACCTTTAACAGCCAAAACACTGGCAATAATTCCATCTGTTGGTGCAGTAACTACTGGAGATTGGGCCAAGTAGTCTAACCATGCGTTTGATAAAGATAACTCCAGCTGTTCAATTTCGGCCTGTTTCATTGATATATTATTTTTGCTAACCATGTAGTCATTTTCGGCAACTTTAAAGGCAATACGTTCTTCAGCAGTTTGGTAACTGTTTTGCTCTTTCTCATCTTTAAATGCTTTTTTTGCTTGAAGCTCAGCAACTTCTAAGCTGTTGGTCGAGTTTTTGGCGGATGTTAAAGAATTTTGTGCTTTAAGATACGCTGAGTATGCGCTTATTCTGCTTTTTTCTCCTTCGGAGTCTAGGGTTATTTCCATTAAGTTTTGCCCTGTGTACACTTGATCACCTTCTTTAACAAACACTTCTTTTACAATACCGTTTACGCTTGTGGTTACAGATAGGTAGTTTGCTGTGGCAACCTGCCCCGATAAGCTAATACTAGAGGTAACATCTCCTTTTTTAACTGTGGCACTCAGTGCTTGAATAGGGGTTGTAGATTTGCTAATAAATTTATAAGAATAAAACCCGCTGATTCCTACGACAAATAAAATGGTTAAAATTAGTGCTAAAATTGTTTTTCTATTTAATTTATTAAAATTATTCATATAATTAGTGTGGGTAGTGTGACCGTAAATGTTGTTCCTTCATTAGGTTTGCTTCGAACCGTAATATTTCCTTGGTGTTTTTCAATAATTTCCTTTGAAATAGCAAGTCCAAGGCCATAACCTTCCTGTGCGGATGCCGTTCTTGATTTGTCTGCTCTGAAAAACGGTTCAAAGATATATGGTAAATCTTCCTCAGAAATACCCTGGCCGTAGTCTTGAACAATAAATCTTGCTTCAGTACCAATCCTTTTTAATGTAAGGTTAATGGTTTGGTTATGATAGCTGTATTTTATAGCGTTTTCAATAAGGTTTGTAAACAGTTTTTCCAGGGCATCTTTATCCCCGTTGATTTTTAAAGGTTGAATAGTTAGGTTTAATGTTTCTGATTTTTTATCAGCAATAGGTTTTAACTTGGTGACGATTTGGTTAAGTAGTTTGTCTAGTTCCACTGCTTTGTGTTTAATCCTGTTTCCGTTTTGATATCTGCTTTGATCTAATAGTTTATTTATAAAAGAGTGAAGCTTGTCTACTTCTTCTACGGTGCTTGCTAATGCTTTTCTTGATTCTTCAAGGTTTAGATTGCTGTCTCTTAAGGTTACTTCTAACTCTGTTTTCATGGCGGTGAGAGGGGTTTTCATCTCATGAGCTGCATCAGAAATAAATCGTTTTTGTTTTTTAACCGTGTTTTCAATTGGGGTTAGAGTTTTTCCTGCTAAGATGTAGCCGAGTGATCCTGAGGCAATTAGGACTAAAATGTTGACACCCACTAAATTAGTGAGGGTTTTATACTTGATTTCGAGTAAAGTTTGAGCATCTTGGATAAATTCTGCTCTGAAGCCTTTTTGTGGAATCATTACTTCCATAATCTGTTTTTCTAATCTACGTCTTTGACCCTCCAAAGCTAAACGTGTTGCTCTTTCTACACCTATATATACAAATGTGCTAAAGGATAGGGTGATAAACATTATTATTGCTAAGTACCATGCTGTTAGTCTTATTCTTGCTGAGTTAAACATTTTTCTCCCTGTCTCCTAGCATGTAACCAAAGCCTCTTACTGTATGAATAAGCTTGTTACTTTTGGGAAATACTTTGTCTATTTTACTGCGAACATAGCCCATGTATTGCTCAACGGTGTTATCAAGTATGTCTGCGTCGTAGTCCCATACGTGGGAAATTATTTGTTCTTTTGTCACAATTTTGTTTTTATTTCTAAGTAGATATTCAACAAGCGCGTATTCTTTTTTAGATAGTTTCAGACTTTTTCCGGTCCTTGTTACGTTAAATGTAGAAGTATTAAGCTCTAAAGTGTCACAAGATAGGATTGTACTTATTGTTTGTTTTGGTCTTCTTAGGATGGCTTTTATTCTTGCGAGCAGTTCTTCAAAAGCAAATGGTTTTGTGATGTAGTCATCTGCTCCGATGTTTAGTCCTAGTAGTTTGTCTTCTAGTTCACTTTTTGCTGTGAGCATAAGTATTGGTGTGTGTATGTTATTCTCTCGCAGTTTTTTACATATTTCTACACCATCCATTTTTGGTAACATCCAGTCTAGTAATATTATGTCGTAGTCTTCGGTACTGGCCATGTCGTATCCGTTACTTCCGTCGTATGAAACATCTACCGAATATGTTTCTTGTTCGAGACCCTTTTTTAATGATCCTGCTATTTTATGCTCGTCTTCAATGATTAACACTCTCATATGGCCATTATATGTCTATTGCTGAGTTTTTGCTGATAAAAAGGGAAGCCTCCGTTAAGAGGCTTCCTAAATCTGTCCTAAAAGGTATGAATGTTAGAAATTTCTCATGCCTTTGTTGTGTCCCGGTCCAAAACCAAATCCCATAACATATTTCATGTCGATGCCGTTTTCTTCAGCCCATGTTTCAAGTTCGAGTCTTTTTTCATCCATGTTTTGTTTTCTTTCCCCCGGTGTTAGATTTTTTTGCTCCTGTCCGTCCCTATTTGTCTGCATCTCTTTGTGTTTTTCAATAATTGCAGTTTTTTGAGCTTCAGTAATGTTTCCCTTGGTTACTTCTTCTGACAACCGTTCCTCAATTTTTGATGCCATTTCTTTTTGTTTTTCTGTTCTAAATTCCTCTACTATTTTGTCTACTTCTGTTTGGTTGAGACCAAATTTTTCTACGAGTCTTTGGATCAAGTTATCGGGCTTGTTTGTTTGTGCGTAGGCGTTTGAGATTGCACTTAGCCCAAATACTCCCGCAAGACCTATTGATGATCCCAGTGCGAGAAGTGAAATTAATACTTTATGTTTTTGCATACTAAATCCTTTCTAAGTTATTACTAGGGTTAGTTTATTTAAGTATTCTGAGTGATTGCTGAGATTAGTTGTTATCGACTACTCTTGAATGTAAAATTATCAGTAATATGCTTACGGTTGTTTTACCCGGATATTCCCCTTCAAATAAAGCTTGGGTTTTAGAAACTAAAAGACAGTTGGAGGTTAGTGGGGAGGTTTACGCTCATGGGTGGAGACATTGGGATGGTAGTTCTGTTTTTGATTCCGATTTTGAAATTGCAAAAATTATTGATGTTGTTGGAGATACTGATTTGAATTTTGTGGCTAAATCTGTTGGTACTGATGTATTGATGAAGTTACTTCCAAAGATTGTGAAGCATGTTAGTAAGATTGTTTTGTGTGGTATTCCTATTGATCCTATAAAGCATACGGGTAGTTTTAAGCTTGTTGATCCTGAAAAGATATTAGTTATTCAAAATACGGGGGATCCTTTTATGCCCAGCAAACTTATTAAGTCATATATTGGGCTGATAAATAGAAAGATTAGGGTTTTGGAGAAGAAGGCAGATAATCATGATTACCCATACTATGAGGATTTTAGATCGTTTCTTTTTATCTAAACCTTATAGGTATTCTCACCTCATCGTCAAGTTCTCTCATATCGGATGGATTGTCTTTAGTGAGTACCAGTGTTCCGGTATCGGAGGCAGGTGTTGTGAACTCAAAAGTTCTTTCAAATTCTACAAAGTCTGTGACCATCCAGTCCCCTTTTGCACTTACATACGTTTGAAATACAATATTATTATCTGAGTCCAAGATACTAATTGGAAAATCTCCTTCAAAATACCATGTACCCACTGCCTTACCTTTAATTGTAAGAGGGCTTGTTATTATTTCGTTTGGTTTTGGTGAATATAATACTAATTGTGTTGAGGCATTTTCTGCTTTTTGTTTTTGATATGTTGTGTATTTAAGTATAAGAAACGAGGTTACGATAACACTAAGTATTAGGATGCCTATTACTAATAGTTTTTTAATCATAAATATATATTAGCAGTTTTTTATGATGTGGATATAATACTCATACGGGATTTTTGGTATATGAATGTTAATAAATTATTACAAACACCGTTAAGTGAATTAGATTTTTCTGTTGTTGATGTTGAAACAACAGGTATGAGTGCACAGTTTAACCGTATTATGGATATAGGTATTGTTAAGATGAGGGGTTCAATTATTGTTGACAGGTGGCAAGCTCTTATCGATCCTAAGCAGGATGTCCCCTACTGGATTACTTTTTATACGCATCTTTCAAATACTCATGTTAAGGGACAGCCTTCTTTTGATAAGTTTGCTCCAAAGATTTTAGAGTTATTATCTGAGTCTGTTTTTGTGGCACATAATGTTTCTTTTGATTATGGGTTTGTTGAGAGTGAGTATAAAAGACTTGGTGTTAGGTTTGAGGCACCTAAGATTTGTACTGTTAAGCTTGGAAGGGGTTTATTGCCCCAGTTATCGAGCTTAAATTTAGATAGTTTATCCAAGCATTATAATATTGAAATTACTGATCGTCATAGGGCATTACCTGATGCTGAGGCTACTGCTATTGTTTTGTCTAAGTTTATTGATGTTGCACAAAAGGATTTTGGAGCTAAGAATTTTATGGATTTAAGTAAGTTGCAAAGGGCGTATATGCCTTTTTCTAGGGGTAGAAGATTGGGAGGTTTTCCTAATCTTTTTACTAAATAGTTGTTATTGTATGAGCTTTGAACTAAGAATTTATCTAGTCTATGCTGCATCCACACAATATGCTGTTTTACAGTAAAGGGTTTTCCTCTTACAGATAATTTTGTTCCGGGTTTTATGGTGTGAACTAGTTCTTTGTGTGTCATGTTTTTTAATTATCCTGTTTATGATTAATGTTAATAATACCAGTTAGAACTTTTCTTAAACTAACTAAATCTTGGTTAATGGTTTTCCATAATTCATCTGTATCCACCATATCGTAATCGTGAACAAGAACGTTTCTCATCGCAATAGCATCCTTTGCGGGGATTTCCGGATGGGATTTGAGAAAATCAGCATCGAGTTTATTTAACGCCTCTCCAATTATTGCAATCTGTCTAATTACAGCATCGATTTTTTCATGATTTTGTTCAAATTCTCCTTGGCTAATTCCGCATATGTAGTCGTCAAGAATCCAATCAATTGCATTAAGGGCGTCCTGAATATAAATAACGTTATCTTTTTTCATATATAACTTGTAAATCTTTTTCTACACTATGCTTAAGTGCGGGCTTTAGTGATTTATACGAGACCAAGTCTACGTCCCTACCTAATACATCAGTTAAATTGTTAATTAACCTGCCTTTTTCAAGTAGAGATAGAGGTTGAAGGTATTTAGCCAGCAAGTCGACGTCACTATTTTCGTGACAGTCTCCCCGTGCGAAAGAACCAAACAGTCCGAGGTATTCTACCCCGTTTTGAATGCATAGTTCTTTAATTTTTTCTTTTTGGTTTTCGTTCATGTCACTATTTTACCAAAAAATGCTTGATTAATGCATTTATAACTAAGTCGTTTAGTCCGAACTAGTGTCTGATTTTTCTTTTTGAGCATTTATTCCGGCACTTACAGATGCAACTAATAATCTATAAAAATCCTTTTGTGCAAATTCTTTTAGCTTAGCGTCCATTTCTGCTTTTTCTTTATCAAAATTACTGTTTTTTGCAGTATTAAGGTAGTATTTATATGTTTTATATTCGATTATTATCTTTTTTACTATTGTTTCTTTGATGTAAAATTCTTTGTTAACTAAGGATTCTTTTACAAAGCCTGTAACTACTGCCCACGGAACTGTACACTCCTCTCCTATTAGTCTTACCATTATCATATAAACGTCCGTGCTGTCTGAAAGGTCGTAGATTGCTTTTTCTAACGAGGATAGGTTGCTTCCGTCACCTTTTCTAGTTGCTGTAATAATTTTTTTAGGGAATATGCCTAACACTTTCTTTGTATCTTGTTTTAGTTCTATATAGCCGTTTAAGTATAGGTAGGCAAAGGCGGCTTCTGCGGTAAGATTACCAAGTTTTATTACGTTTAGTTTAATTCCGTTTGGAAGTTCTTCTTTGTTTTGTAAAAAGGAAGCTTCCGGTACATATTTTTGGGCGTATAAGTAAATAAGTTCTGAGAATGTTAGTTCGGTGTTATTCATTGCACTATTGTATCACGCATCCTCGATCCGCCGGCTTGTGTTTTGCAATAAAATCGGTTGAGTATGCTATAACTATATGGAGAATAAACTTAAGAAGTAGAGTCTGCATTGAGTTATGGATAAACACTATAGAACAGCAACGTTTTTAGCAAACCTTTTGGACAACCAATTTAGTTTTTTTGGGTTAAGATTTGGATTGGATCCTATACTTGGAATTATTCCCGGTGGTGGGGATATGATCTCCTTGCTGGTCTCGTTATACATTTTGTGGGCTGGTATTCAGATGAATGTTCCTCAACACAAACTTAGAAAGATGTTTATAAACATAGTTTTAGATTTCGCTATTGGTTTTGTACCAGTACTTGGTGATATTGCAGATTTTACATTTAAGTCTAATTTAATGAATTTAGAAATTTTAAAGAAACATATGGAAAAAGATATTATTGAGGGCGAGGTCGTTAGTTAAATTTTTTCTTAAGACCGACTATTATTTTACTGGTGTTAACTCCATTCGTTCCTTGTGACATTCAAATTTAACAATCCATTTGTTAAAAAAGCCATCTTGACCTAATAACCCATATGCTAGTTTTTCCATATCGAAAGAAAATCCTACATCACATGTGTGTTTATACCCGCCTATTTTAAATGTAATTTTATGAAAATATGCTATCTGCGGTTGACCGGATGTGCCGTAAAACGTAAGGGGCTTTCCTGTTTTTATATCTAAACCAAGTAGTTCGCCAATTGATGCGTGAAATAGACAATAATCGGCACCTGAATCGATGATTACAAGATATCCGAAAGTACCCTCTCTTGTTTCAAAGTCGATTTGAATAACCGGTCTCAATGAAGACTTTTTGTTTGGAAATGGGCAGTTTTCTTTATCTACAGGAAATTTTTGATAGTCAAACTTCATTTATAGGAGATAAGTTTATAAAATATAAGTACCGTAGTTTTTGGGTACTCTTGTTAAAACAGGGTTATTAGTGCCCATTTTTTTAGCTTTCTGCATCACGCTTTTTGGGGTCATTCCTACTGCGATTACTTTTGTAGTAATTGGGCTTAAGGCTACCCATTTGCTGGATATATTCTTAAGTGTTTTTGATAAGATTAAGGTTTTAATTTTCATATTTGGATATTAGCATATTTTGGGAAGTTTTTTGTTTTTTAACGGAATTAATAATCAAGGTGTGGGCATTAGTCGATAACACCTGCTTTAATCAATGTTGGTATAAGTCGAAGTTTGGCGGCGTTTCCGATATCGATTAATTCACTTTCGTATGCTGAGTTAACCCATCTTATTTCTTCAATATCTTCTCCCTTGTTAATAGTGCCGACAATATCAGCTGTATATATTATAAATTTTATAAGTACGTTTTCATGCCTACCGGGCAAGATAAACTCATCAAAAGGTTTAGCGTTTATTAATCCTATTCCAATTTCTTCTAGTACTTCTCGGTTTAGTGTGTCCTGCAGAGACTCGCCTTCCTCCTGCCCACCACCTGGTAACTGGAATAGCGTTTTACCTTTTTCACGCGTCATTAGTATTTTTCTATTTTGTATTTCTAAAAGCCCTACCCAGGTTATGCTAAACGTATTGAGCATTTATTAATTATACCCACTTAAGAACATTGTTTATATAAGAAAGTGTTTCTTTAGAATACAAATCATTTGTAATATAGAACCTGTTTCCTAACAAACCTTGAATATAGCTTACATAGTCTTGGGATCTTACATCGTATACATCTTGTAGTTTTCTGGATGGGACCCATATAGATGCTACCTTTGCGTTTAAAGCAGCAAAAAAGTCGGCTCTGCTGTCTCCAATATATACAACATTTTTTGTAAATCCCATGTCGTCTCTTATTGGGTGGTATTTGTTTAATGTTGTTATACTAATGAAAAATTACTGGCTATCCGTCTGTGGATTTATTGGATCTTTTTTAGTAATTCAGTCCATTAGGTAACTTAGGCAAACATATATTTTCATTAGGGTTAGATGTCGGGGCAAAACCTAGTCCGTAGCAGCATTTTTCTTTTCCAATTATGTAAGTTTGGTTTACTTTCTTACAGCTTATAGGAAGTAAGCCAAATTTGAAGGCTACAATTAAGCTGATGGTGGCCAAAACTAGAATAAGTACTATAGCTGGAAAAATTTTCATTAAACAGATTGTATCATGATAAAGGATAGGTTGACCTGGCTACTATGGCCGATCATCCGGAAGAAAGCTCGAACACTTTGTTGCTAGGAAAACTATAAATATACTATTACACCATTTGACTATTTAGCTGTTTCAACTACTATTTGTGTATGAAGAAAGTAATCCCACTTCTTTTTTTACTGTCATTACTTTTAGTCTTACTCGTTTCCATTCACCTCAAGTTGGTGCAAAAGCTTCCCGAGGATGGGAAATTTGGCTTTTTGAGAAACGCAGAAAATTTAAATCTAGAAGGGCTTGAAGACACCGGGGCTACGTGGTTTAGACCAAATTTTGGCTATTTTGTTTGGGGTTCTATGCAAAAGGACTCAGATTCTCCAATAGATTTTACAAAAACGGACGAGGTAGTAAGAGACGCAGAAAAACGAGGACTACGCCTTTTGATAACTGTGTTTCCTTTCGCAGATTGGGATCAAAAAAACAAAGGCTTGGGTTGTAAAGTTACGGATAACGATACCGGACTTCCAGAGAGAAAGGGAGATTTTGAAACTCCAGGATTGCCTTACTATAGATGTAACCCAAACAATTGGGGTTTGTATGAAAAATGGCTAGTAGCTGTTGTTGATCGATATGATGGTGACGGTAAGAACGATATGAGTGGTCTTCAGTTTCCGGTTTTACATTATGAAATCGGAAATGAGCCGGATTTAATGAAAGATGCAGTAAGCGGTGTTGGAACAGTATACTTTATTGGTACTCCTGCGGAATATGCGGAATTACTACAAAAGTCTTACACAGCAATAAAATCAGAAAATAGTAAAGTTCAAGTACTTGTAGCTGCGCCAGCGGGTGTCCAGCATAGCTTTGCAGATTTTTGGGATAAGGTTTTTGCAATACCGGATATTGGAGATTTCTTCGATATAGGTAATATGCATTGTCTGTCTGCTCCGAGCGAAGACAGTAATGATCCGGTAGCACTTAGCGCGGAAGATCTCAATGTTACTTTCTATAAGAAACTTTTGACCAGTCACGATATTGTTAAGCCAATTTGGGTTACAGAGGCTGAAAATGTTCAAGGTTCTAATGTCCAAGAAAACGTTCAAAGACTTAAGGAAAGCGTGTCAAATGCTTTGAAAAACGGAGCGCAGAAAATATTTTTTACCGGAGCTTCCTTTGCAAACGACCCTATGAGATACACATCCGAGATTTTGCTTGAGGAAAGATCTTACTATAAAGACATAATCTATTCTTATAAATAGTGGGATCTTT
>CAYRWK010000008.1:0-11906 GCA_964427965.1 uncultured Candidatus Saccharibacteria bacterium
ACACCACTCTTCCATTAGATACACTTGATCTATAAGCGGAGTCATCGGTTGGAGTAATCTTTTTTGTACCTTCCGAAGTCAAGCTGTATAAATACAACCCCTCATCGGGCCTTCTAAACACTATCTGTGTGTTTGATAACCACTCAGGATGAGTAGCTTTTTGAATAGTTTGCTTTTGTAAACTTTTCATATCAAAGATATATACATTAAGATCGACAATATTTTTTGGACTTGCAGTTTCTATAAAAAATACATGCAAATTATCTGGTGAAAATCTAATCTTACTGGAATCTTCCATATTTCCACCCCTACCTCCCATATTAGTTGGCAATTTTTCAACAACTGTTTGATCCCCATCCTCTACTACTGCAAACTTCCATTCTGCATCACTTTCCGAAATATATGCAAATAAACTTCTGCTACCAAATCCAACTACACTTAGAAGTTCTGCACCAGGAATCTTTTTAAGAACACCAACCTTATTAGTTTCCAAGTCAAGATAGTAAATACCGCATCTAAAATTATTCATAATCACATGACATTTGCTAAAGCCAACTGTGTTATCGTCAATTACAGTAAGGTTATCCGCCGAATCGGGCATGTCAGTTTTTAAAAATTCCTCAGGCTCGGACGTCCATTTTGTTACCTTGCTTGTGGCTAGGTTTATAGAATAGATAGTTCCTTCGTTTGAGTAAAAAACCTCTTTAACGGAGTCTGTTGTTGTATCGTCAGTAGTCTTTGTGTCTTTAACTAACTCATTTTCTTGAGTATCCTCATTACTCTTTTCCAAAGAAGCCACCCTGAGTAGGTATAAACATATTCCTGCCATCAGAACTACTAAGACAATTAGCAATATTAAAATAACTGTTATTAAGTTTTTCTTTCCGCTTGTTGAAGCAGATGGTATTTGAGCAGTAGTATTTTCCATATTTTAATTATACACACTCTTGCACCGTAGGTTATTTAATCTTAAACTTAATATAGCTGTGATAAAAATAATAAATTTGTTTGCCATATTATTCTTGTCTCTTTTTATTAACACCGTTGCATTTGCTCAGGACTGTTCAAACTATTGTTCGGAGGATACCTACTACACAAACGGCCGATATAACTCAAGAAGTAGTGAATGTGAATTTTCATCACGAGAAAAATGCGATTACGGATGCGAGTCAAGATCGGGATGTAAAGATGCCCCAAAAGAGGAGGTCAGGGTTGAGGAGGAAGAACGCGAGGAAGAGGAACCTAGTACCCCGGTACAAACCACCACGCAAACAGTGGAGCAAGTGGAGCAACAAGAAACACAACATGCAACAGAACCTAGCACTTCAGAAGAAACTCCAGAAGAAGAGGAAACAAGCGAGCCGGTAGTAAGCACCGATATCGCTACCACACCTACTCAACCAAAAACACTTAGATACAGTCAGGGAGATGGTGAAGAGCAAACAGAAGTTCCAGGAAGTAGTTTACAAATAGCCGTAGACGGAAATGCTATTACAATAGATCAACCTGAACTGGACGATCTTCAAA
The DNA here is from genome assembly GCA_964427965.1 of uncultured Candidatus Saccharibacteria bacterium. GTDB lineage: Bacteria > Patescibacteriota > WWE3 > UBA101185 > UBA10185 > CAYRWK01. The sequence goes on from CAYRWK010000008.1 coordinate 1,528, forward strand.
ACAGATTTATGTCACAAGGCCGCATCATTGAAAAAGCAGAGATATCAGTTGAAAAAAACGAAGAAAACAAGGAAAAGCTATATATCAACTTTGATTTAATCAAACCGGTGAAGCTTCTTTGGTTTATTGACACAACTATTGCAGAGACCGTTAAGGTAGATGGACAAAGCTTAACGGAAGTATCCACACAAAGGCCTTGGTGGTCTATATTTACTAGGGAAAAATCCCCAAGAGATAGCATTCCATACTACTGCGAGGAAAATACAGACTGCAACAAATATGAGGATACTAACCAATGCAATGGAACCCTATACTGTGACATAAAAAGAAAGGCCTGCAAGATTAACCCTTCTACTATAACGGAGTGTCCCAAAACGTACAGCGGTGACGGCTGTCTTGCAAACACATGCAATACAAAAAACGGTAAATGTGAAATGACCCCTGTAGCAACAGGCGTTGCCTGTGATGACGGTAATTTATGTACAGCAAACGAAACTTGTAACGAAGGCGCTTGCGCAGGCGGCAATTACACATGTCAGTGCCAAAAAAATTCCGACTGCCAAGCTTTTGAGGACAACACCATATGCAATGGAACTCTTTACTGTAACGCAGAAAATAACAAGTGTGAAGTAAATCCGGCAACAATAATTAATTGCTACACCAACCAAACAAATGGGTGCACACAAAATATATGCAATCCCCAATCAGGGAAATGTGAAGTGCAAGCAGTAAATATTGGGCACTCTTGCCAAAGTCCTGGGGCGTGTTACGACACCAAATGTACCGAGGATGGTCAGTGCTTGGCCAGTTGGAACTACGATAAATATCTGGATAGCGGGAACAAGTGTGAATGCGCTAACAACGCTGATTGCTCTAAACTGGAGGATGGCAATTTATGTAATGGCACTTTATTCTGCAATCAACAGACCGGAACATGCGAACTAAACCCCACCACAGTTGTAAACTGCCCAAGTGTATACGACACAGAATGCAAGATTAACTTATGTGAGCCTAAAACAGGACAATGCAAAATGGCTCCCGTAAATATTGGGGGTAGTTGCACAGGAGGGCATAGTTGTGACGATGCTACATGCTCCCAACAAGGAGAATGTGTACAAACGTGGAATTATGAAAAGGTGATTAATAATACTGTTAAGTGTGAATGTGCTGAAAACAGCGACTGCGACAAATTGGAAGACGGCAATTTATGCAACGGCATATTGTACTGCGATAAGGCTATGGGTACCTGTAAGTTAAATCCCTCAACCACTGTGTACTGCCAAACTGTAAACAACACTGATTTTCAAGAAAATATCTGCCAACCGACTACGGGAAAATGTGTTATGACTAAAATACAATGATAGGAAATTTATGAAAAAACTTATATTTATTCTATTGTTCGTTATACTAACTCTTTCTGGGTTCTTTGTGGTCAGAATACTATTTAGCGGCAACGAAGACACGTGGGTATGTGAAAACGGTTCTTGGGTAAAACATGGCAACCCAGACTCCCGAGCTCCAACAACCGTATGTGGCAAGAAAAAAACTGCAAGACCGGGAGAATTTTCTAACGGACAAATATACGAAATATTTGAAACGGATGATTTTGAGATTAAATACCCTAAATGGCCAAATATTGATAAAAAGCTTGTAGCTGAACCGGAAAAAGTTGAGGTGGCTGTCACCAATGAAGGCTGTGCTTTTGTGATTACATCCCAAACAGTGCCTAGCAACCTCACCTACAAAGACTTTATGGAAAAACAGCTTGTGGACCAGCAAGCGGCACTTCAATACCCAACTACAATCGTTAACAAAAAAATTGAAGAAGCTACGGCACAACTGGAAAGCGAAATATCAATAGGAACTTCCAAAGTAAAGTCGGTATCGTATGGTTACATGTCTAGTACAAGGCAGTCTTATGGAATCGGGTTTGTCGCGGAAAAATCGGTTTTTGACACAGGATGTAAATCTCTTATAAACGATGTTATTGACAGTATCGTTGTAAAGTAAACCTCCCCACACTTGTTGTATCATTACTCTAATGAAAATGAAAACAGTGCTTCTACTTTTTTTGGTTGTATTCTCGGTGTACACAATAAACACACCCTTTGATTACATCAAAAATAAACAAGACAAGATGTATAGAAACTTACTCCCCTCAGATGATGTTATTCCAAACACAGTATTACCTTTTTTGTTGCTAAAATACGGAACACTAAATTACGAGGTTATAAAGGATTCGGGACTTATTCAGTGCAGAACAAACTGTAGATACTTTTTTCTACAAACACCTGAAGGAATATATTCCGTATACCCAATTCTTACCGGTTTAATGGCTCTACCATTTTATCTTTTACCCATGGTTTTAAACCTTATTCCCGAAATTACAAGTCATGGAAATATCCTGCGAATTTTATTATTAGGAAGAACAACTGCGGGTATTTATGCCACTTTCTCTGTAGTTCTTTTTTACCTAATGTTGCAAAAAGTCTCCACCAATAAACTAAGAATAATGATCTTTACCCTATTCTATGCTTTTGGAACCTGCACTTGGAGTATTTCCAGTAGAGGTCTTTGGCAACATACAACATCTCAATTTTTAAATAGCATCGCACTTTATCTGCTTTTTCTCTCGGTTGAAAAACCAAAGCTGATACCTTGGGTAGCTTTTACGTTGGGATGGGCAGTGGCCGCTAGACCAACAAATTTAATATTTGCAATTATTGCTACTATTTACGTCTTTTTTAACTACAGAAAGTACTTTATAACATTCATACTGGCCACACTTCCCGCAATAATATTTTTATGTGCTATTAATATCATTTTGTTTGGGTCTCCTTTTACAGAAGGTTACTCCGCTCGCGGATACAACGCCTTTGACTTAACACACTGGTCAACCCCATTCACCGAAAGCCTACCGGTATTTTTCTTAAGCCCGGCTCGCTCTTACTTAGTGTTATCCCCACCTCTGTTATTTTCATTTTTAACATGCTTTAAAGTATTTTTTACTAGAAAATACCCAACACAGTTTAGTAAGTTATTAAAGTATCTGATACCAATATACCTTGTTAATACGCTAGTAATTCTCAAGTGGGTTGGGTGGGATGGTTCTAACGCTTTTGGATACAGAATGTTTGTAGATATTCTTCCAATAACCGCATTATTAGCATTTGATTTTCTTAAAGACATTTCAAAAAGAGAATTTGCATTGTTGTGTGTTTTAATAATTACGTCGATACTTTTTCAAATAAATGCCGTAACATTAAGAAAGAGTAGGTGTTTAAGTTCATATAATTGGGGATTTTACTGCCTTCTCCCACTTAAAAGATAAACCTATATAAGGTGCAAATGGATAACAGTATGACTGAATACGAAGAAAATATTCTGCTTAAGTTTATTGACCCAAAAGAGGTCGGTGACAAAAAAGAAATTGAACTATTTTTTAGATTTTTAAATATTGGCTATAACAAAAAACTAGATAAAGACTTACTTTTAAAAATCATCAAAAACTGGAAAACTTCGATAAAACATTTTTTATTTGATTTAGATTTTGGACCCATTGACAGAGTACTTCGCTTGATTAGAAAAGACACGGTCCTTAGGATTCTAGAAGAAAATGGAAACCTATCACAACAAATTATCTTGGACATTGGTTGTGGCAGGCAGGCCCACCTAGCATGGAAACTAACAAAAAAAATCACCAGTTATATTGGAATAGACAAGTCCATTCCGGAAATAAATTATAAAAATATTACTCTAATTCAATCCAAAGGAGAGGAGCTTGATAAGCACATAAAAGAACGCACATGCACCGCAATAACAGCACTTGCCGTCATCGAGCATGTTGATACTCCCGAGGATCTTATACAAAAATGCTATAACGCCTTGCAAGAAAACGGTGTGTTAATAGTAACCACACCCCCACCGGTTGCAGAACCTCTCCTCAAGCTTGTTTCTAAAATTGGACTTATTAATAAAAGCGAAATTGATGAGCATAAAAATTATTTTGACAAACAAAGATTAGTTGGTTTGTTTGAAGGGGCGGGTTTTAGTAACACTCGCTATACTAAATTTCTATTTGGGGGAAACTCGGTGTGTACTGGAAAAAGATTATGAAAACACTAAAGGAATTAGTGGCAAACTCCCTATTAAGAACCGCAATTGTAGTTTTCCTTGTCACTCTGACGCTTTATTTGGCCAATCTTCCATATGATTTTGCTAAAAATATGGAAAAAGGTAACCCAAGAAGACTTGTGACAAGCAACGACGCGGTTGCCAACATATTTTTACCGTACCTGTTATATAAGCACCACACTTTTGACTACTGGCAAATAAAAGATGAGATCAAAAACTATATAACGGATACCGCCTACTATCTTGTTGAGGTCGACGAGCATTATTATCCAAAATATCCGGTATTAAGCGGATTAATGGCCTTTCCTTTTTACCTTCCGGCTCTAATACTAAATAAACTTCCGGATTTAAATACCATGAGAAATGTCTATAAAATTTGTGTGATGGGAAGAATTACAGCCTCAATATATGCAAGTATGTCGGTGGCTCTTTTTTATCTAATAATTAAAAGGCTTGAAAAGAAACTTCCTCATATTTCCTATCAAAAGTATTACAAATACATACTGTGGCTGTCAGTTGTGGCTTACGCAATGGGATCCAACACTTACACCATATCCAGTAGAGTCTTGTGGCAACACACAACCGCACAATTTATTCTGTCTATTTCAATCTTGTTGTTCTTTTACAGTTTTTCAAAACCCAGACTCATTATGTGGCAGGGATTGCTAATGGGGTTAATGGTGCTTGCCCGCCCAACAAATATTATGGTTGCCATCCCAATTGCATTGTTTGTGTTTATCTACTTTAGAAAACAGTTTTTGCTGTTTATTCTCGCAGCTCTTCCAACCGTGATATTTTTGGCTCTCTATAACTACTTTTTATACGGCTCTGTCACAACAGAAGGGTATCAGCTTGGGGATAAATTAGTTTTTAACACCCCAATTATTACGGGCTTAGCTGGTTTATTATTAAGCCCGGGGAAAGGATTTTTGTTTACCATGCCTCTTTATTTTATTGGTTTTTATGAAATGATAAAAACATTGGTACATAAGTCAAAAGACACCCTGTATGTCACCCTAAGATTTTTTGCGATAGCTTTTTTACTAGCTCTTATTCTTGCGGCAAAGTGGCGCGCATGGGAGGGTGGGGACAGGTTTGGACCGGGACTTGTCACAGACGTTTTGCCAATTATTGCAGTTTTTTCATATCTAACATTGGTTAAAGTTAAGTCGAGGGTGATTTTGGTGCTAGTAACATTACTCACAGTATACTCACTGCTTGTGCACTTTAATGCCGTAATATTTAGAAAATCCCGTTGTTCAGATGAACACAGCTGGACATTCTACTGTTTAACCCCACCAAGAGAGTGGCCTGATTATTAGTTACAAAGCTTCAAATCTAATGTTTACATTAGTCTTGCCGCCAAGGTCAACACCCTGTACAACAACCTGTTTACCGTTTTCAGATCCGTCATAAACCATACTAAAAGTAGTATCAGTTGTGGCAGTGTTTATGGTTCTTTCTGTTAATCCCATTTTGGTAAGTTCTGTTCTATAAAACTCCTCGGCTTGCTTTATTGTTAGGTTAGTTGAAAAGTTAATTTGTCCTTCTGATTCGCCTTTTGTAAAGTTTTGGACGGTTGATGGCATGGGAAATAAAGTATCGTATTTACCTATCTTTGTTGATCCACCGGAAGTACCGGATGACCCCATCCTTGTTAAGGCAAAGACTCCAAAAATAAGTACTGCGATGACTCCTATGATTATGATTGGCAGTAATTTTTTATTCATGTATAAAGTGTAACACACCCACATCTCTTAACTTTTCTTGATATAATTTCTAAGCTATGTAAAAGAACTTAACATACTGGTTTGTAAAAATAGATAGAATTGCTGCGTGGACATTACTTGTAACTATTATCCTGTATCTGCTAACAGGTTTTGGGATGACAAAAGGAATAATAAACCGGGACATTGCATCAAAATTGCACAAAGATATTTTACCTCTTATCGCAGTTACAGCTTTTACTTTGCATATTAGCTGGTCAGCTCATTTGTCTCTTATTCGATGGAAAATATGGAATAAGGTTACCAAGATTGTTTGGATTGTATTTTGTCTTTTAGTGTTTTCAACCTTTATTTATCTTGATGTGTTCTATAAACCGGCTTCTTCTTCTAAAAAGCAGTTACCTGCAACAACTGGCTCAGCTAAATTACCCACAACAGAAAACAAACCGGAAGACTCTTTGGAAGATGAAACAAACCCACCAACAAAAGTCACACAAACCCCCATACTAAAAGACACTATCTTTACTACCATAGAATTAGCAGAGTTTGACGGGAAGAATGGAAATCTTGCTTATGTTGCAGTAGATGGAAATGTGTATGATTTAACAACTGTATTTATAAACGGAGTACACAAGGGACATAATGCAGGACAAGATTTATCTCAAGCTTTTCACGATCAACACATGCAATCTATTTTAAGCAAATTTACTGTTGTTGGAGTTCTACAAAACTAAATCTAATTCTTTAGCAGATACATCTTCCCCACTAACAATTCTTTTTATTTGATCCAAGTATCGGTGCAAGTAAGCTTTAATGGAGAAGGATGTGTCTAATCTTAAGGCTTCCTCTATTGAAAAGAATCTAAGATCCTGCCCTTCATTACCAAGCTTAACTTTTTTAACTTCCTCATCGGTTAGTCTCACAACATAAAATGCAGATTCAACATCGGGGGAAACAAACCTGCCCACATATTTAATATTTGAAGGCGTCGAATGGGTTTCTCCTTCAATCTCACGTCTGATTGCTTCATTATTAGACTCGTCTCCATCAACATGTCCACCAATAGCTTGCCACTTGTTAGGATCGGGTATTTCGGGAATATTATCTCTCAGCAAAAGCAAAACTTTTTCGTTATGAATAATTAAAGAGGTTACAGTTTTTTTCATACACCATCTATATCAAACTCAATATCTTTTTGCTCAATCTTTTGTAAATCAATAGATATTTTTTCCTGAATTTGTTTTTCTATTTCAATAAACATAGCAAGCTTCTCAAGCCCGGTGTCATTAACCTCTCTTCTTTTTTGCAATTCTTCAAATCTTCCTTTCAAAGTTACAATGCCCTGTGGAGAAATACGTGAATCTGCATACTTTAAAATCTTCATAGAATAGTCATCTGAGTTTAAAATGCCCCTAACCTTCTCAACAAAGGGCTTGATATTATTTTTCTGTATCATCTCCAAAGCGTCGGGTAAAAGCCCTACCTCCAACACAATCCTATTACAGGCAACATGCTCATCATCTCCATATTTTGCAACAAACTCAGTTTGTAGTTTGTATTCATCATCTTTAAACGTTTTAAAACTAATTATCTTTGCGATATCATGAAACAGACAGGCGTGTAAGATTGCCTTTTTGTTGTAGTTAAACTCCCCCTGCCAGTTGGCCATTATCAAATTGGCAACTCCGGCAACCCAAGTCATGTGTTTTTGCAGATTAGGTGTAATTTTATAATCAGAGTAAATTTTAGAGACTCTATCCATTTTGTTATTTTACCAAAACACCCAACAAAAAAGCCCCTAACATTAACTACATAACGCCTAGGGGCCTCTTTGCCTTATACAAATCAAGAATAATTACTCGTACTTTTCGGAAAACTTTCCGATTACCGGTATCAAGTACTTATTGTTTTGGTACGCCTTAACCATAGCGATGATGGTTATTACAAGTACCGCGATCCAGACAAAAGGTACCAAGACGGCTAACACCATGGTGATACCTAGTACAAAATTAAGTACCATGCTACCTGCAGACAATACAATTGACTGCATTGAATGAAACCTTACAAATTTGTTCTTACTGGTTAGGTAGAAGAACAAACCTGATACAAATCCTAATAAATAGGATAAGCAAGCTGCAACGTTTGGTTGCATGCCTCCAACTACATCAGCCGATTGAGCTGGCTGGGCTGGGGCAGTGTTTAAATTATTTTCGTCCATATAAATCCTCCTTGATATTAAGGGTAGAACAAGAGGTGGAGGTTGTCAATTAAATGGCCCTAGGGTTAAGCTATAACAGTTTTAAAATATGCTACAGTTTTCTTTAAACCTTCCTCCAAAGGCACAATTGGTTCCCAGTCTAATTGTTTTTTGGCTAAGGAAATATCAGGTTTACGCTGTTTCGGATCATCCTTCGGCAGTGGTTTATAAACTACTTCTGATTTTGAGTTTGTAAGACTTACAATATTTTTTACTAACTCCATTAAACTAATTTCATGGGGATTACCTACATTCACCGGCCCCATAAAGTCATCTTTATTCATCAATCTATACATTCCTTCAATAAGATCGGATACAAAGCAAAAAGACCTGGTTTGAGTTCCATCGCCATATACGGTAATTGGCTCGTTTTTTAAGGCCTGCAAAATAAAGTTGCTCACAACCCTACCGTCGTCTTGCGCCATGCGCGGTCCGTAGGTGTTAAAAATGCGTATAACTCTAATGTCCAATTTATGCTGACGATGGTAGTCAAAAAACAAGGTTTCAGCCACACGTTTACCTTCGTCGTAGCAAGCTCTTGGTCCAATGGTACTAACATTTCCTTTGTATTCTTCAGTTTGAGGATGAATAAGAGGATCTCCGTAAACTTCAGATGTAGAAGCCTGCAATATTCTTGCGTTATGACGCTTGGCAAGCCCTAGCATGTTAATAACTCCTATTGTGTTAGCTTTTATTGTTCTCACGGGATTTCTTTGATAATGAATTGGGGATGCAGGACAAGCTAGACTATATATCTGATCGATAAGGTGATCGTCTAAATATATTGGTTCAATAATGTCTTGAATTAGGAATTTAAAGTTGGGGTTGTCTCTTAAGTGCGAAATATTACTCTTACTTCCTGTAAACAAGTTGTCCAAACAAATAACTTTTTCACCTTTATTTAATAAGTATTCACATAAATGACTTCCTAAAAAACCTGCTCCTCCTGTTACAACGATAGTTTTCATTGGTAAAGGATATCATAAATATAATCGTATATAGCAGAGGCAATATTTTATGAGTATACTTTTAGTATGAATTCAAAATTATTGACTCTTATAATTCTTGTTTTATTGGTTTTACTAGGAGCAATTGGAGTAGTTGCTTATGGTGCCGGATATATTTCTTTTGGCAAACCCAATGCAAGTACAGAAGAGTTAAAAGACACAAATGATGTGGTAGATTCTGATACAACCAAAGATACTGTAAAAACTGACACAGAAACTGCCGTTGTTATAGACAAAGAAAAGGATGCGGCGCTTATAAAACAAGCTTTGATTAATAAAGGTCTTAATATGACTGGTACAAAAGTTACTATATCCAAAGATACAGGTGAGTATGCTTCGGGCGGTGTTACAGCTATTGATCCGGATGAAGTTGCGGGGGGAGGATATGTTTTTGCAGCAAAAGTTAATGGGGTTTGGGAGATTGTGGCAGATGGAAATGGGACTATAAGTTGTGCACAGTTGGAGCCTTATCCAAATTTTCCGGTGGGGTGGATTCCTGAATGTGTAGATGAAAACTTTGACATTGTATATCGTTAAAGTTTAACCTTTAAATTCTATTTTAAAGGACAATAAATTGAAAAATAAAATAAATTATCGTGTTAGTTTTATAGCCCTCTTAACAATACTTAGTGTAGCTTTTTGGCTGTATCTATATATTACAAAATCAACAACCGGTTATTTAAATTCGTTGTTTTCTCTTGCTTATGCAATTATTCCGGTGGTTGGAGGTCTTGTTGGGATAGTGACGGGGTTAAAATGTCTTAGTACCAATAAACCAACTGCCTTAACTATTGTAAGTCTTTCGGCGGGTACTCTTATTTGGGGAGTTGGCCAGGTTTTGTGGGGATATTATGCATTGTTTTTAAATATAGAATCTCCCTATCCTTCTGTGGCTGATGCTTTTTTTATACTAGGGCCTCCTCTTTGGATTTTAGGTTTAATTTTATTTACGCGTGTAATTAGGCTTAATTTAATGGTTAGAAACAAGGCTATCCAAACATTTATTTTTATCATTCCTTTTGTAGCTACAGGGATTTGTGCGTTTATTACAATTAGAAGTGGAGTAGCCTCAACCCACAATCTTACAAAGTTGTTTTTTGATATCGCCTACCCCTCACTGGATTTAATTTTATTATCGATGTTTTTAGTTATTAACTTGCTGGCTTTTATTGAAAAGGAAGTGCCTAGCAAGTTTAAGTTGCCCATGTTTATACTTACAACCGGAGCTGTGTTTGAGTTTATTGCGGATATTGG
>CAYRWK010000008.1:12006-20647 GCA_964427965.1 uncultured Candidatus Saccharibacteria bacterium
TGCCCATGTTTATACTTACAACCGGAGCTGTGTTTGAGTTTATTGCGGATATTGGACTTTCCTATACTTCAAAAAGTGGAACGGTATATAACGGGGATGTTACTGATCTTATGTTTATTATAGCGATGTTTTTACTGTCAGCCGGAATAAATTTAATTGATACAAAAAAATCTGAGGAACTAAAACAAGATTTAGGGGATACAGCTCCTACCTCTGATCAAATGTTTTTTGCAGCACAATCCCCACCGCCACTGACAAGTTAAGACTATCAATTTTTTTGCTTTGTGCGATCTTTACGCTTGTACCTATTTTTAAATAGTCAGAACTTAAACCCGCACCTTCGTTTCCAAAAACAAGGGTAAAGGGTTTTGCAAAACGTGTTTTTTCTAACAGCTGTTCGCCGTTTGTTAACAGTGTATAGATATTGTTTTGATGCGTGGTTGAATATTGGGTAAAGGAATCAAAGTATTCAAAGTTTATTCTAAATAATGCACCCATGGAGGCTCTTATTACTTTTGGATCAGAAAGGTCTACAGAGGGTTTAATGACTGCTAGGTTTAAAACATCAAAGCCAACCATGGTTCTAATTATTGTGCCCATGTTGCCCATGTCGCTTGGATTAACGAGTACTACGTGGTTAACTTTTGGAGTAATTTTGCTTGTGTATTTATTAAATATTGCAACCGCGTATGTGTTTTCGTTTTGAGCAAGTTTTGAAATTTCCCTATCGTTAACATCAAATGGGATAGCAAGATCTGTACATAGGGTTTTTATTTTAACAACACCCTCGTTAACATAACCACGAGAGCTTATGTATACCTTAGCAATGTCTGTAGCATGAGTTGCTAATAGTTCCAATGTTGGAAAGACCCCAAGCGTGTATGAATATGTTTCTTCTTTTTTATATAGTCGCATTGCAGATACAAGATACCACATAAATGGCGATTTACCGCATTCTGATTTGCGTGTATTTCGTTTTCACTACAATTAGTTTATAATGAGTTCGAACTGCTCCTTAACTTTGGAGGGTTGGCAGAGCGGTAATGCAGCGGCTTGCTAAGCCGTGACGGATAACTTCCGTCCACAGGTTCAAATCCTGTACCCTCCGCCATAAAAGCCAAAAAATGAGACTAACCGATTTTACCAACATGATAGGTATCACAACCCCCAAGTTGGATGCCCCAGTAGCACCTCCCGAATTTAACGCGGATAAACTTCCACCAAAAGAGGTCTATTTATCTTGGCAGTCTTTGGGTAGGCCGGAGAAAAAAGAGATGAACCTGAAGTTTATGAAAACAGGTGTGGTTATTGGCGTAGTTGTCTCGTTGTTGCTGGCTATTATGGGCGAGTTCTTTTTGATTTTAGTTGTGGGCAGTATTATTTTTATTAGCTACGTATTATCCAAAGTGCCTCCTGAACAGGTTAAATATGAAGTTTCCAATCATGGGATTATGGCTGAGGATAAAACTTATTACTGGCATGAGCTTAAAGATTTCTTTTTTATAAATTCCGGCGGTATGGAGCTTTTGGCCGTTAGTACGTTCTTACCGGTTCCTGCAAGATTGTTTGTTTCGTTTTTACCTCAAGATAAGCAAAGGTTACAGGAAATTATGGCAGGAAGACTAAACTTTTTGAAAGTTGAGCCGGTTACCTTTGTAGATAAAATGTATAATTCTGTTTTGGATAAGTTTAACTTTGGCGGGAAAGATCAAACCCTTAAGTAATTTCATTCTTTTTGGCTTTTGCATAGTATAATGTCAGCACTGCGTAAGTTCATGTGTTTTTTGGTTATGTGCCCGTAGTTCAGAGGATAGAACGCGAGGTTGCGGACCTCGAAGTCGGGGGTTCGAGTCCCTCCGGGCACACCACTACAAAAAAACACTATGAAAGATTACTTTTACTTACTATGTATAGACGAGCGAGACTCCCCTAATTTACAGGAATTTAGAAAATACAATATACAAACCATTAAAAACATGCCTAAACACAGACATTTCAGCATCTGTGGAGCCATTTTCAGTACAGTGGGTTATAGTGAAAGGTAATGTTTTATTAGATATCGTCTTTATGTTTAAATGAAATATGTTAGTAGCTGAAAAGATGAGGATTGTGATTGTTCCTAAAGCAAAGCCCCAAAGAGCACAGAATTCTGCAAGTCGCCATAATTTTAGGTACAATCCTTCTTTTTTCTTGTTATATTCGATACCTTTATCAAAAGTTTGAAGCGCTTTTTCCAAGTTATTTATATACTCTGTAAGTTCTTTCTTATTTGTTATATTAGTGTAGCTATCGGGAAATTTCTTTGCTAAATCAAGCTCAGCTTTTTTCACATTCCTTCGTTTTTCAATAAAGCCCTTTTGAACTTGCCAATGTCCAAAATCCGAATAGAGAAAATTTCTCAAAATACTACCTATCAAAGAGCTTCCGATTAAGAACCATCCTATAAAAAGTAACCAACTATGGTTAAAGGTATTTATATTTTTGGAGTACATAAAACCTACAAAGGTAACACTTAAACTCAAAATACCGCCACATATTATTGCGATCTGAAAGAATCCTTCCTTTTTGATTTCCCTCATTTCTCTAAATGTTTGATTTACACCTTCAGTAGCTTCAGTAACATCGTTACCTGCACTTTGTAAATTTCGATTTAATTGCATTCTTTCTGTGTATTCGTCCATATGGCTTTTTAATCAAATAACCCTTTAACTAAACTTTCCTGATAAACAATAGGTTCAACTTTCACCATGGTTTCAAAATCAGGTTTATTTTCTAGCATAGCAATTAAACATCTTCCCAAATGATAGCCAAGATTTACAGGTACCGCATTACCAATTTGTTTATATTGAGACGCTAAAGAACCTGCAAATGTCCACTCGTCGGGAAATGCTTGTATCCTTGCATATTCTCTATATGTTAAAGGTCTTGTTTCTTTGGGATGACATCGTTCTGTTTGTTTTTGAGCAGGAGCACATGTGAGTGTAAGGCTTGGTTCTTCCCACGATAAACGCCTCGCCATACCTGTTTTACCGCCTCCCATATAAAAACTTGCACCCATGTATTCTTTTTGCATTTCTAAGGGTAAATCTTTCCAATATCCTCCAGCGGGAACCATATCTAAAACCTTTTTCTTTTTTTCAGGGTATTTTTGTCCTTCAGAAGCAGGTACATCTTTTAAAGCGTCACGTAGAGCAACAACATAATCTTTTTCTTTTGGAAATAGGATTGGTAAATCTAAATCGTTCCTAACTCCGATTATCAACAACCTCTCTCTTTTCTGTGGAACATCTAAGTATTGTGCCCTCACAACCTTATAGGCGACCTTATAGCCAATTTCTTGCAGTGCTTCCACCATTGTTGTTAGTGTTTTGCCGTTGTCGTGTTTTAAAAGTCCTTTTACATTTTCTCCAACTGCAATTTTTGGCATAGTTTCTTTTACACATCGTGCAAATTCAAAAAACAATGTACCTCTTGTTGCATCTTCAAAGCCCAATTTCTTTCCTGCATAGCTAAATGCCTGACAAGGAAACCCACCTTCCACGATATCTGCGGTTTTTCCTACAAAAGAAACGTTCTTTATATCATCATGTATCACATTCCAATCAGGTCTGTTTGTTCTTAATGTTGTGACAGCGTTCTTGTCATATTCAACCATTAAAGTATTTATTAAACCTGAGTTTTCTAAACCAAGAGCTGTTCCTCCTGCACCTGTAAAAAGTTCTATTGTTGTGTAATTTGTTTTTTGAGGGGATTTAAGTACCTCGAATTTTGTAGGAGAGTGCGAGCCATCTTGTCGTTTCTTAATCCTTTCAACTTCATCAATGTTAAAAAGTCGATAATTATGTTCAGAGCGTATGGATTTTAATAGACCCATTTTTTCCCAACGCCTGATTGTGTCTGCAGAAACACCAATTCTTTCTGCGGTTTCTATAACTGTTAGGAGTTTATCTTGCACATTAAAATGTTATCAATAACCATTACATAATGCAAGGGTTACTAACGTATAAATGCTTTAGCAAACAATTCATGAAATAGCTGTTCTGAACTGTAGTCACGGGCTTTACTAACACCTAAACAATCGCTTATAACAATTGGTAATACTTTGTATAACCTTTCCAAAGCATGCTCGTCTCCTGTTACAAAATCATAAAAACTACATCCATCAATAATCCTGATATTTTCGTTTTCAGGTCTTCTTAAACTCACTTTGTTATCTGATGGAGTAAATATTTTGTTATAAGTCAGCCCGTTCTTTGGTATTACTTCAACATAGTATCCTGTAAATCCCTTATATTCAGGCGTATTAAGTGCGAATTCTAAGTTATCATATAAGTCCTTCTTATCGGAACCTTTTGTAGTGTTGTGCTTGTTTTTAATCTCACCAATTGTTTTTCGTGACATATTTCTTACATCTATGAGCCTACCAACAGGTAACCTTTCCCAGCCAGCTACACTTCCTATTATTTCTTCATGAAATTCACCTATTGCGTTTTGTAAAGTTTTTTGTCGCTGTCTTGCTTTTTCTTGATTAACCCACTGTTCAAGAGTTATGTTCGAACTTGAAGCATCAAAAACTGCCGAAAAGGGGTCAACTGAATTTCTATAAAAAGCCTTGTCGCTTTGAACCATATTTTGTGTCTTCTTAAAAATGGTTTCTACAGCTGAGAATAATTTTTCATTAGTGATAAATGATAATAATTGTTGCTCTTTATAAATCGTTTGCACATTACAATAATAGCATCAGTACTTACTTCAGAACAGATATATTCAATGCCAGTGCAGGTAGACTAACATCAGGAACAAACTGTGTGGTAACTCCACAAAAGATATGTATTATCTAAAGACCCTATAACGTCTGCTATATTTTAGTGACGTTACCGGGGTGTTCCACTTTTGAAGTACTAAGATCGCGGCTATAAACAAAGGTGGCCGAATTAACGGTCACTTTGCGAGAAGAGTACTCTCCTCCTAAAGGAAGAATAACATTTAGTACATTAACCCTTCAACTAGCATTTTCGTTATAATAGAACCATGGGTATTAACTACGATGCACAACAACTAAAAAAGCTTTGCGAAAAAAACGAGATTGCATATCTCGCTCTTTTCGGCTCCTACGCTAGAGGTGAAGCCACAGATAAGAGTGACGTGGGTTTTGCTCCGTACGTTACGGAAATGACTCCCGTGTAAAATCACTTTTTGACCACATTGATGTTGAGTATGAATTAAAGGATCTCTTTAATAAAAAGGTTGATTTAGTAACGGAAAGATCTCTTCACCATACATTTCTCCATACGTGTAACAGGATTTGAAAATATTGTATGAAAAACACGGATATTGTTGTGCGATTCAAAACTCATAGTAACTATCAACTCTCAGAGGAAAAACAGATCACTCCAATCCAATCTTTCTTATAATAACAGACGACTTATTCTCAATCACTAGTGCCCCCCCGAAATATTTTATACCCATCTTCTTGCAACGCTTCCTCTTATACTCAGACTCCTTATCACATTTTGCAGAAGCCACTACATCCGGGCTTATCTTTTTATATAACTCATTGTGTCCCTGTTCTATTTCTTCCTCTGTACCAACTTTAACCTTAAATTCAAATACATAGTCAGCATCTCTAAAAGCCGCAAGCATTTCTAATCTATCTTTTATTTCAAATATCGGTCTGGTTGCGCCTTTGTAGTGAGTAACCAAAGCGTCGTTAATAGCTCCAACTACAAGTATATCTCCATGTTTTTTAGCAAATTTAAATAGTCTTGCATGCCCAACGTGAATGACATCAAAGCATCCATGGACCAGTACAATTTTCTTTTTTTGGGATTTGAGTAACGGGATTTGTATTACAAGACTATTAAAGCTAACTATCTCGGCCATATTTATTTAGTTAATACTCCCAAGATGTCTTTGGCGTTTTGGGTAAGTCTTTGTTCAAACATATTATTTCACTTTTAGGAATACCTAAAAAATAACTCCAAAAATAAACCTCTCTAGGTTTTAGATCTTTGGATAATTTTATCACCTCTGCGATATCTTCTCTTTTATACTCATCTAACATCCACTTCCAACCGTCCAAAGTAGAATTCTTTATCAATGTATAAATAATATACTTCTTATCTTTTGTCGCATCCAAGTTTTGGATATCAGAACTTGGAAATAGGGCCTGAAAATCTGACAGTTTGAGCATAGAATGATTATAGCAAAAATATGCGCAGATACCGGGTTACCTGTTTCAGATCAATATTTCTCCTATGAGGTTGTTATTTGGATCATAATTTCATTGTGTTAGTTGGGATTAATATTTGGGTTTTTAGCTCCATTAATACTTCTTTGCATCACATCAGGCAACACACTTTGTATAAGCTCCTTCCCCGTCTCTACCCGCTTATCCTCGGCAGCTTTGGCATATACCTCTCGTGTAAGTTGATCTTCGGAGGAAGAGGCAATATCCTGTAATCTGTTTGTTTCTGCTACACCCTCATAGTAGTCGTCTAGTTTTTCAATACTTTTTCGATCCATAGGAATATGAGTTGGGGTTACAGCTTGCTCTCTAATAGCTTTATATTCAACAGGTTCTTCCCCAAATGCCTGAGGCAATGAGACTATACCCTCGTATCCAGTCGCGTCTGAATTAACATTACTCACCATTAAGATTAATAATAATAATAGATAAACCACTTTGATGCAAAAAACCTCACAAAAATTAAGTGTTTACCAGTCTTGAAGCTAACCCAGAACTTATGTTTTGTAGTATACTTCTAACTAGTATGGATAAAGACGATGCAGTAAAACATTGGCTAGAAAGCGCGATGGATAACTTAAAACTTGCTGAAGACCTATACAAATTAGGGCATAATAGTTGGTGTTTATTCATGTGGCACCTCACAATTGAAAAGACGTTAAAAGCAATAATCACACAACATGGTAAAGACATACCATACACACACGACTTAGAAAAGCTTGCAAAAATAGCAGAACTGGATTTAACGGAAACTATGGCAAACGAACTAAAGGAAATATCTAGCTACAACCTAGAGGCCAGATACGACGATTATAAACTGAAGTTTTATAAAAAAGCTACTAAAGAATACACACTAGATTGGATTAGTAAGTGCCAGGAGGTATTACTGTGGTTAAAAAACAGAATTTAGAAAATAACATAAAGATAGCTAAAGACTATTTGGCAAAACTCAGGGAAATAGGTATACCTGTTGTTGAGGCGTATATATTTGGGTCTAGAGCAAAAGGCACGGATCATAAATGGAGCGACTTGGATACCTGCATTGTATCATCAACTTTTGGTACGGATCCGATTGCTGAAAGAGTAGTATTGGCAATAATTGGACGGAACGTGGCAGATATTATTGAACCACACCCCTTTTCCCCAGAGGATTTTGCAGATAAGTATAATCCTCTAGTTACCGAAATAAAAAAATGGGGAGTCAAGGTAGCTTAAACCCAAGAAGTTGGTTTTAAACCTTCAAAAACCCCCGGACTTATGCTAATCTTTCCGCATGGGTACAATGGATAAGACATACAACCACACACAAGCCGAGCCACAAATATATAAAAAGTGGGAAGAAGCCGGTGTGTTTTCCCCTATACTTTCGCAAAAACTTAGAGCATCGGCAGGGCTTGAAAATAAATCAGAGCCTTTTTGCATACTTATGCCTCCTCCCAACGCCAACGCCCCATTACACGCAGGTCATGCTACTTACAGTATTCAAGACGTTATCACGCGTATCAAGCGTATGCAGGGTTATAAAGCGCTGTACCTTCCGGGTACAGACCATGCCGGCTTTGAAACCCAAGTGGTGTACGAGCGCAAACTTAAAAAAGAGGGCAAAAGCAGGTTTGATTTTGACAGAAATACTTTATATGACGCCGTTTTAAACTTTGTTAAAGAAAACTCAGATGTGGCAATTAGTCAGCTTAAACGCCTGGGTATGAGTGCCGACTGGACTAAAAACACTTTTATGCTTGATCCGAATGTATTAGATACGGTCTACGATACTTTTATAAAAATGCATAAAGACGGGCTTATCTACAAGGATAACTATCTGGTTAACTACTCCCCCCATCACGGCACAACGTTTAGTAATTTAGAAACTTTGCATAAAGAAACTATTTCAAACTTTTATTATGTTAAATACAAAGTAAAAGATTCTGATGAAAGTATTACGGTTGCCACAGCTCGTCCTGAAACTATTTACGCAGATGTAGCAATTGCGATTAATCCCAAGGATTCCCGTTACGAGAAATTGGTAGGTAAAACAGTAATCAACCCGCTTAATAATTTGGAACTGCCAATTATTGCCGATACGTATGTTGATATTGAATTTGGAACAGGTGCGTTAAAAATCACTCCGGGACATGATTTTAATGATTTTGAAATTGGTAAAAAACACAACCTTCCTATGATTTCGGTAATTAACCTGGAAGGCAAGATGACTAAAGATGCGGGTGAAGTCGCAGGTCTTAGCGTTAAAAAAGCCAGAGAAGCTACAGTAGAAATCTTAAAGAGTAAAGGTGCTTTGGAAAAAATTGACACTGAATACAAACATAATCTGCTTGTTGATTACAAAGACGAACTTCCCATTGAACCTATGCTTTTACCAAATTGGTTTATTAAAAT
>CAYRWK010000009.1:0-20230 GCA_964427965.1 uncultured Candidatus Saccharibacteria bacterium
AATAACAACACTGCCGTTAAGTTTTTCAAACTCTTTAACCACACTATCAACTTGAGTGTTTTTATTAGATTTCGCAGGATACGGATTTACTCCAAGTTTTTTTAGGGAAGAAAGTTTCTCTAACCTTACATCTCTAAGTTCCTTTAACGTAGACATACGGTCAGTATAACACCTGATTACTCAATCTTTAAGACGGTGTAAGTTAATGTACCAACGGGAGCTTCCACGTCAATTTTATCTCCAACTTTTTTGCCAAGCAAAGCAAGGCCAATAGGAGATTCATGAGATATTTTATTTTCTTTTGGATTAGCTTCAGGAGCACCCACAATATGGAAAATCTCCTCGTCGCCATCAATATGTAAGGTTACTTTAGCGCCCACGACAATAGCGTCTTTTTTAGTAACAGCAGCAATTTTGGCATTTTTAAGGATCTCTTCAAGCTCTTCGATTCTACCCTCAACAAATGATTGTTCTTGTCTAGCCGCATCGTACTCAGCATTTTCAGAAATGTCACCCATCTCACGGGCTTGCTTGATCCTGTTCGCAACTTCAGGACGCTTTGTTTCAAGAAGCGCTTTAAGTTCGTCTTTTAATTTTCCTAAACCCTCTTTAGTTAAATATATTGTGTCATTATTCATATAACTCCTTGCAAAAAAAAGTCCCCTAACAATTAGAGTTGGGGAGATTCTTAAATGCTTGCCAAGCATACCACCCAAGCATGGATTTGTCAAACTATAAAAATCTATAAAAGCCTATAGCTACAAGGAAAAACAAGGTTTATCCACAATAAAAGGTACCAATTGTTACTTATTGATTTTAATAATTCTGGCAAAAAAGAGCTTACCGTTTATGAGATATTCAAAGGCTTTAACCTGTGTCAAATATGGCCTGGATTCGATATCTAGGGTCATATCAGTATTATGTTCATTAGTAAGAATTAAGTAGTCAAATCCTTTATTTTGCAATACGCTATAGTCAAGATCTTTCTTTTTTGCATAAGAATAAAAGACCCCCGTGACGGTCCTTTTTGGAGGCCACTGGTTTAGATACCAGTCCGACACACTGCTTACATCATTATAGCCAACAATTCCGCTTAAATTATTGGAGGCATACTCTGCCGCGTTTTTTATTGCAATAAAATTAGCTTTGTGAAGCCAGATAGTGGAAAAAGACCAAATAAATACTGATGCCAAAAGAAGCGTCACAAAAAGTTTATATTTTTTAAAGAAGATTGGATACAAAAGCGCCACCTGCAACCCAACAGTAATAACAAACATACTTTTTACAAGTACCAAAAACTGAAGTTTTAAAATATATTGCCCAACAATATACACGCCAATCAATGCAACGTGTGTTACCAAAATCATAACTCTCTCGCGAGTAGTCGTAGTGTTTGAATCAAAATACTGTTTGATGGCAAGTACTAATGCCACAAGCAAGAAAGGAATAATCGGTACAAACAATCGAGGAATAGCTGCAGGCCAAATTAATATCAGAATTAACTCAAGAATAATAAATACGCTGATGGTAAGGTTTTCCTTTACCGTAACAATAAACCTGCTTTTTATATAAGGTAAAAGAAAAGCAAAGGCAGAGGTAAACCCAAACATAAAAAGTATAGAAACAATATAAACGACTAACATTTTTGCGTCATAAGCTCTGCCGGCCGGCTCCTCAAAATAACTGGACGTAAATGGGTTTCTCCAAATTAAAAAGGGTAACACCAAAATTAAAGAGGTTACACCATAAATAACAAGGGGTTTTATTTTTTTAAATAACAAAAAGCCAAACCCTAAGGCAACCGCCAGTAGATACCCCTCAAATCTGGTCAAAACAGCAAGTCCGACTAATAATCCACACACTGCAGGTAAAATCCAAACACAGTACTTGTTTATGTACCCATAGTCACGTTTCCATTTCTCAAAAAGATAAAATGCCAACATGACTAAAAGTGAAAAAGGAACATCTGCATATATTCTCAGAGACCAATACAAATACACCGGATTTAATGCAAATAAACCAAGCGCTAAAGCCTGATATTTTTTATCTTTGATATAAAGACCTACTAGTTTAGCAAATACAAAAAAAGCTACTGAACTAATAACAAGCATCTCAATTCTTCCCCATAAAATTGGGTCAACTTGGGATGGTCTTATCGATAAAATAAATGAAAACAAAGGAGGACGCTTTTCATCAGAAGGATAACTTAACTGCCTGATATATTCGGAGGCTCGTAAAATCCTGTAACTATCTCCCCATTCGGCAGAGTTAATATTTAACAAACATAAGTGGATAACCAAAAAGAAACCAAATATAATCAGCCCCTTATGTTGAGGAATTAAGTTTTTAAATTGAATTAAATATCTCATGCTTTATTGAATATCTCCAAAGTTTTTTGAGCCGTATTCTCCCAGGTATGTGTACCTGCCTGCTGTTTAGCTTTTGTCACCATAACCTCACTGTATTTATCCTGCAAAAGTACTAATAATTTATTTTTAATATCTTCGGGATTGTTAGGATCGCAGTATAAAACATTTTCCCCACCAACCTCTCTAAAAGCAGGAATATCCGAAACTACGCAAGGCACCTCGCAGTTCATTGCCTCCAAAAGAGGAAGGCCAAAACCTTCTTCAAAAGATACATTAACAAAACCAACGGAACCTGAAAGCAATGTTGCAACATCGACCGCCGGTAAATAACCTGCAAAGATAACGTTTTTCTCTACACCATATTTTATAGGAGCTTCAAGAGATTTCTCGTAAAACCAGCCCTTTTTACCGATTATCAGCAATTTGACATTAGGTAGATTAGCCTCTTTTAATGCCATACTAAAACCTTGAATCATTCCTGGAATATTTTTGCGTGGTTGAACTGTGGAGATAAACGTAAGATATTTTTGCCCATTTAAGTCATATTTTTTCTGAACAGCTTGGGTCTCTTCCAAAGATTTTTTTGTATAAAGTGGGCTCACACCCTCACTAACCACGTGGATCTTTTTTGCCGATAAAACCCACTTACGTTTTAAAATCTCATTTTTTGTAGCTTCGGAGGGGGTTATAATTATGTTAGAAAACATACAAACAAACCACTCAGGCTTACCTTTAAAAAGTTTTTTAAAAAAACCCCGATAGTCATTAAATCTATATTCCAATCCATGAATCATGCCCACATATTTTGTTTTAGGATGCCTAATTATTGGAAATGTGTGCACGGCTGAAAAAAACACATCTACCGGATGGGCAAGGAGTTCAAAAGCCAGGCCAAACTGTGTCCAAAGACCAAGTTTTCTTACAACTTTATAGCTAAGATTTGGATTATTTCCCACTAAGTCATGCCAAAATGCATCTTCCGGCACAGTAGTTAAATAAACTATATATTGATTTTGCAAGTCAACCTTAGCAAAACCCTTTATAATATTTACAGTATATAGTTCCGCCCCCGCCAACTTATCCAGTAATAATCTCTGACCGTTTATTCCAATTCTCATATGTCCATTATATAGGATTTTTTGGAATGGTGATAAAATACAGTCATGAAAAAAATTGGTATTGACGCAAGGTTTTTTGGCGAAGCAGGCCCCGGAAGATACACAAAGGATATAGTAGAACATTTAGAAAAACTTGATACTACAAACAAATATTTTATCTTCCTGAGAAAGAAAAACTATAATAATTTTAATCCAAAAAACCCAAACTTTATAAAAGTCTTAGCTGATTACAGTTGGTATTCATTTGCGGAACAAACTTTATTCTTAATTAAGATACTAAAATATCGGCTGGATTTATACTACGTACCCCACTTTAATATTCCCATTTTTTATCCGTTTAAACTGGTAACCGCCATTCCGGATATGATTATGCACACTTATAGCACAGAAAAAGGAACCACTTTACCCAAACCCTACTTTAAATTTAAAAAGCTAGTATATAAGGTAGTTTTTTTATGGGCTGTAATAAGATCAAAAAAGATTATTGTTCCGACCAAAGATGTTATTGAAGATTTTAAAAAAATCTACCCTTATATTAACTCTTCAAAATATGTTTTAGCTTACGAAGGAGTCGATCCGGATTTACTGCAGCTAGATCCTGCTGTCAACCCGCAAGCTATTATGAACAAATACCACGTTCAAAAACCTTTTTTACTTTATGTGGGAAGTGCATATGAACACAAGAACATACCTATTTTGGTAGACGCTTTTAAACTTTTGGTTGAAAAATACAACTTTTTGGGACAGTTGTTGATTGTTGGTAAAAAAGATAAATTTTCTCAAAGATTAAAAAATTACGTTGATGAATTGGGCTTGTCCGACAAAGTTCTATTACCAGGGTTAGCTAATTTCGTTATTGATAAAGAAGTTGTGGCTCTTAGAACCCAGGCTGTAACTTATGTATTTCCCTCACTTAAAGAAGGATTTAGCCTAACACCAATGGAAGCGCAGGTTTTAGGCATACCCAGTGTGATTTCAAATATTTCATGCCACCAAGAGATTTATGGCGACTCAGTCCAATATTTTGATCCCTATAACAAAAAGGATATTGCCCAAAAGATCAATTTGGTACTAACAAACGAGGATTTAAAACAAAAACTTATTCAAAAAGGTTATGAGACTGTGAAAAAATTTAACTGGGAAGAAACTGCAAGAATAACCTTAGACGTTTTTGAAAAAGCGTAAGATGCCCGCCTAAGCTTTGGTTAACACCTTTTGGTAAACAACCTCTAATTGCCTAGCGCGCATGTCCCAGGAGAACTTTTCATGAATATACCCAACATCTACCTCACGGGGACCCTCAACAATTTCTCTGATTCTTTGGGCAATATACTCCGGTTCCAATTTTTCCAGATAATACAAACCCTTGATGGGATCCTTTGCTTTAAAACCCGATACAAGAGCAGGTACACCACAAGCAAGACTTTGGGTGACTACTTTTGGAAAACCTTCAAAGCCAGAAGGCAACACAAAGATATTTGCAGCCTGAAAAGCAACCGGAATTTCCTTATAGGGAGTATAGCCGACCCTAATTACCCTATCTTTAAGTTTGCTAACCTCAATCGAGTCAGTGATTTTTTGCAAGTATAAAACATCTCCCGGGCCTACCAACATTAATTTATATTCTTTTGGCAAGAATTTTAGCGCTTCTACCAACAGATGAATGTTTTTTCTTTCTACCATCGCCCCGTTATTCAGAACTACTTTGTCATATAAATCCAAATTTAGGTCTCTTCTGGTTTTTTCAAACTCCTCCTGACCAATTGGCTTAAACATGCCGGTGTTAACTCCTGATTCAACCAAAAAACACTTTGAGCGATCCGCTTTGTAATAATTTATTGCATCTTCCAGATTATCTTGGCCAGCAAAAATACAAGCAGAAGCTACTTTCACCGCCAATTTGTCTGATAGTTTTGCAAGGGGCCAATCCAGATATTTTGAAACCGGCTTAATATCTATATCCTTATCCTTAGCGGCTTTCCATCTTCCGGCTACCGTGTTATGAAAATGTACTACCAGCGGGGTCTTAAGCTCTCTAGCCCATGGAAAAATCTTGCTTAATATAAATCTATGTAAATAAATCCAAATACCAAAGTGACCGTGTGAGTGAATAATATCCACATGATTTTCATCGTCATCCCGCCAAAAAATATATTTAAAAAACATTAGAACAGCAGTTGTTAGCATCATCGTCCCCTGAAAGGGTGCTCTAAAAAAAGGGTAAACCGATACCCCAACGGGAGTTTCCACCGACCCAGCTTTTGGCCACCTACCACAAAATACGGTAACCGTATGGCCTAATTTGACCTGAGCGTTAGTTAGTTCATAAGGACCGGGAGCAAGACCATCCCAAGGAGGAGGCCAATCATATATTAAACGTAGTATTTTCACGCAGTATCTCCTTTTGCCAAAACTTTTTGCATTTCTTGTTGGTACTTATTTAGCATCGTTTCTAATGTAAACTCGTTCTGAGCCTTAATTCTACCATTTTGACCGAGGGTAGCTCTAAGGGATGTGTCGGCGATCAGTGTCGTTAATTTCGCTTTGAACCCCGATAAATCACCCACTTTAATTAAATAGCCTGTCTTTGCATCTTCAACTGCATCGCTAATCCCACCAATATTGTTGGCAATTATGGGTAGGCTTGCAAACATAGCTTCAACTAAAGTCATTGGAAAACCCTCCGCCCTAAGAGTCGGCATGACATATATATCCGACTGAAGAAGGCGTTCGGTAACCTGCTGACGGTTAAGCTTGCCGTGAAAAACAAATTTTTCTGACAAACCAAGCCGTGTAATATTGTTTTTTAGCTCCGTTAAATCCTCCCCATCTCCAACAATATCCACAGTAAAAGGCATGTCCTTTACCTCCCACACAATCTTTACCAGTTCAAACACCCCTTTAGAACGAATAACTCTACCGGTAAAGATCAAATGTACTTTGGTGTCATTATGCTTTTGAGCCGTCTTTGCTGATTCAACAAAACTGCTCGGATCAATTCCATTGTTTATAACCGTAATCAATTCCTCCGGTGCAAAAGTCTCATCCAACAATTGTGTTTTTACAGCATGGGAAACAGCAATTACTTTGTCAGAACCTAAGATATATTCCCGTTGTCTTCCAAAAAATTGGCGCAAAAAATACTGGGTATTACGGATTGCCCAATAAATGTCTTTAAGATTTTTAATATTTTGAATTTGAGTTTTTAACTCCCCCGCAGATGTACCATGAGCAATAGAAATAACTTTCACACCTAGCTGTTTCTTATTTTTAATAACTCCAATACCGGCAGTGCTTTGACTCAAAACAACATCAAAAGGCTCCTTGGAGTGATATTCAGAAAAAACTTTAAGGGATTTTTTCTCCCAACTATTAGGATTTATAGATGAAAACAGGTATCTGAAAGAAGCGGCAATAAAAACATAGTTAACGCCATTATCTATCTTTGTTGTTTCAGTCAGCTCCTTTTGTTGAGTAAACACCGTCACTTGGTGCCCTCGCGAGACCAAACCGTCACACAAGGTTTTATTCTGAGTCTCAAGTCCTCCGTAATCTTTATGGAAAGTAGTATTTTTAATTAAAACAGCAATCTTCACACTACAATTGTACAACAAATGGGTATTAACAGTTCATAGCAATAATAATCTTTGCAGCTGACCAATATTTTCTTCCATATTAAACATCTCTTTGGCTGTTTCACAGGCGTTTTTACCAAGAGTCACACCTAAATCGGGATCTGCCAAAAGCTTGTTAACAGCAACAGCAATAGCCTGAGCATCTCTTTGAGGAATAATAAGACCTGTTTTGTTATCAGTTATTAGATCAGTAATACTGCCTGCAGCTGTTGTAACAATAGGTAGGGAGGCTAAAGAGGCTTCAATAACAGCTGTTGGAACTCCATCAGCATCACCCTCACCTGTTTCCAAGCTTGGTAACACAAACATATCAGCTGTTTTATAAAAAGAAACCACTTGGCTGTAAGGCACCCCTTTGTCAGCACCTTCAATAAACACTCTATCATTTAGATTCTTTTGATTAATAAGATCCACAAGTTTTTGATACAAATGACCGCCACCACCCACAATATGCATTTCAAAATCCACACCTTGTTGCTTTAAAATATCTGCCGCTTCAACCAAATACTCCAAACCCTTCTTCTCAACAAACCTACCTTGAGTAAAAATATACGGTCTTACAGGTTTTTGAATATCGGACACAAAGTTAGCAATATAATCAGCATCAACCCCGTGATACACCATAAAGATATTCTCGTTATCCCCAGCAAGTTCCTTACACTTTTTGTACGCGGCTTTATTACACACACTCACAAACTTAGCTCTAATGGCTTTTTCTTTAACCAGCGTCCCTTCCACAAAAACATCTTTAGCATGCCCCGATACACTAAACGGAATATCCAAAATAATTGAAGCAACCATAGCAATAGTAGAAGGATCAGACATAAAATGTGCATGAATATGATCTACATGAAAATCTTGGATAATTTTAGTATAACCAACAGCCTTAAGAAAAAAGTACACTCGTTTTATAGGATTTTTAGTAAAATCCTGCATTACAAGTTTAAAAGCTTGCAATACTTTTGCAGGTTTTGCAATAAAAAAACATAAAGCTTTAATAGAAAGCAGTAAACTCAATCTCTTAAAACATGTAACCTCCTCAACCCCCTTGTAAAACTCAGCCGAGGCTTTTTGCAAAGACAACACTTGAATATCCAAATTACCAAACTCAATAAGCTTAGCTATTTCCCTTTGGATAAAGGTCTCCGTACGCCTGGGAAATTCAGGCACGAAATACAAAACTTTTTTAGCTTTAGTTGTTGCCATTTCCATTAGATCTTAAAAGGGCAGAAACCGTCATATAGCTTTCGTCTTTTTGTCTTTCTATACCATTGGTACGCTTGCCAATAGCAAAATACTCAAACTCCATATCCTGAACAATTTTCTTATCTAACAAGTTTCTACCGTCAAAAATTACCGCCTCTTTTAGCAAAGATTTCACCTTGTCTAAATCGATGCCTCTAAACTCATCCCACTCTGTAAGCAACAATAAAGCGTCAGAGCCCTTTGTTGCATCATAGCAATCCTTGCAATAAGTAATGCCAGCATCCCCTAAAGCTTTTTTAGCATTATCCGTAGCTTGAGGATCAAAAGCCCTAATATTTGCACCTAGCCCTCTTAAAACGCGAACGGCTTCAATAGAAATAGACTCTCTGATGTCATCAGTATCATTTTTAAATGCAAGCCCAAGGCACGCAAATGTCTTACCGTTTAAGTTTTCACCAAACTTTCTAGTAACCTTTCTAATAAAACTCTTTAACTGAAGTTTGTTAACTTCCATAACACTTCTTAAGAGTTTAAAATCATACGCCTGATCGGTTGAGGTCTTGTACAAAGCCGCTACATCCTTTGGAAAACAGCTTCCGCCATAACCTATGCTGGCGTTTAAAAAGTACCTACCTATTCTTTTATCCAAACCCATACCGTACGCCACTTTACTCACATCAGCCCCCGCTCTTTCACATAACTGACCTATTTCGTTAATAAATGAGATTTTAGTTGCCAAAAAAGCATTAGAAGCGTACTTAATCATTTCAGCTGAACGTAAATCAGCATCAACAATAGGGGTGCCCAAGTGTTCGTATAACCTTGTCATTACTGCCAAAGCTTTGGGTGAATCTGATCCGATTACAGTTCTATCTGTGTTTTGCATATCCTCAACAGAACAGCCCTCTCTCAAAAATTCCGGATTGGAAGCAACATCAAAATCCGTCTTATGCTTTAGATTGTTTTTAATGATCTCTTTTACTTTTTCATTTGTACCAACAGGAACCGTACTTTTGGTAACAACAACCTTATAATCTGATAGGTTTTCTCCAATCTCTTTTGCAACTGCCCAAACAGAAGACAAGTCTGCGGCGCCGGTATCGCTTTGAGGAGTACCCACACAAATAAACACAATTTCAGCATCCTTCATGCCTTCCGCAAGAGACGTCGTAAACGACAAGCGATTTTCCTTGATATTTTTAAGAACTATTTCCGAAAGTCCCGGTTCATAAATGGGCATATCGCCGGATTTAATTCTTTCAATCTTTTTGATATCAATATCAACTCCTTTAACATCATTTCCCCAATCTGAAAAAATTGCTGCTCCAACTAAACCTACATAACCTGTTCCAATTACACATAATTTCATAGAAATACCTCCTAAGTATTAAATAAAAACTAGAAATGGTTTGTTTTGGGTTTATACTTACCCTTCAAATCCATTAAGCGTATTAAAACAAGATCTCGACTCATCTTGTAAGTATTTTGCAAAAAGTTGAATCTATTGGTTTTTACGTATGTCCATGTGATGCCTACTGCCTTTATTTTATAACCCAATTTTCTTGCAACAAACAGCACCTCAACGTCAAGTGCTCCAAAAAAAGGTTTTTTAATAACTTTTGTATTTGGACCGTACACTACTAATTTGCTAAAAATTGTTTTTGCTACCTCTGACTTATAAAGTTTAAACCCGCATTGGCTGTCCTGAATTCCGGGAAGAGTCAGTATTCTTACTAATAAATTAAACACTCTACCCACAAAATGTCTGTAGAAAGGCTCGTTTATTCTTACAGCCCCGGGACCCTCTCTTGAAGCAATCACTACATCAAAATCCTGATCTTTCATCCAAACTGAAAGTTTTTTAAGATCAGAAATAGGTGTCGCCATATCAGCATCTACAAGACAAATATACTGACCCGAGGCCTCGCGAACTCCCGTTATTAAAGCCCCCGATTTACCAAGATGAGGATTTTTAATAAGTCTTATTTCAGGATTTGAGATCGCATATTCCTTAACAATATCTGCGGTGTCATCCACACTTCCATCATCTACCAAAACAACCTCAAATGATGGTGAAAAAGACCTCATAAACCCCAAAACTTGAGTTAATGAAGATGTGATATTACCTGCCTCGTTATATGTTGGGATAACAATAGAATATTCCATAATTTTTTTATTTGGAGATAGCCTTATTTGGATCCGGCATCCTTCCTCCAAATAATTTTACTATATATGGTAAAGTTCCACACCAATCCCAAAACTATACCTACAAAAAACGCCCCATTAGCAACAAAGATACCGGTACCAAATGTGTTTACGGCAAATCCTACAAGCCAACTTCTAAATAAAATAGGTAGGTATGAAAAGAAATAGTACATGCCAATGCTAATTAAAGTTTTGGAGAAAGACATGATCTTGCGATCCTTAAACGACCAAGTGTTGTTTAAAACATAAGTTGCTGTCATAGCAACAAGTCCGGAAATTGCGCTTGCTGCAGTAGTGGCAGAAGAATTACTACTATTTGAGGAGGATAGAGCGAGACGAAGGGCATTAAACAACAGTGTATCTGTAAAAAGCCCGGCAAAGCCCACCACAATAAATTTAACAAAATGTCTGCTTTCGTGGAGTCGTATTTGCAAGACAGCCTTAAGGGAGTCGATTGCGTTGTTACGCTCCATTTTGGATGTGCCACGATCCCTTAGGCCAAAAGCTATAGGAACTTCTTTAAATTTGGCTCCAAGTTTATGAATTCTAAACAACAGTTGAATTTTATAGGCAAAACCGCGAGACAGTTCATCAAAAATACCAAGTTGATCTGCAAATCCTTTTACGCGGGTAACTTTAAATCCAGAAGTAAAGTCATTAACATCAAAAATCCACAGGACTAGTTTAGAAACAATGTTTCCTCCCCAACTTTGCAACTTGCGCATAATCGCCCATTCTGAAGGAATACTTCCACCTTTGGTAAAACGGGATCCGATAATGTAGTCGTAACCCGCATCTAACTCAGCAATAAGCCTGACTAAATCTTTGGGATCATGTTGAAAGTCCGCGTCCATTTCAACTAGAGCGTCAGCTTTTAATTCTTTCATCGCGTACCTAAACCCGTAAACATATGCAGCACCTAAACCTGCCTTTTTCTCCTCGGGCAATAAATGGAGATTTTCGTACACCATAGCCAGCTGAGTAACAATTTGCCCGGTGTTATCTGTGGAATTACCGTCAACTACCAAAACATCAAATGTATGCTTTGGCATTTTTTTAAACTCCTCAAATATAATCGGTATTAAATTTTTGATATTCTCCGCCTCATTGTAAGTCGGAATAATCACTGCAATTTTCATAGCTATAGCAGATTTAATACTATAAAAATAAGAGCAAAAACAAGTGCACTGAATAGTATATACTCCGTAACCACTTTTGTCTTCAGCCGCTCTTCTTTTTTATGGTGAAACACACCCCACAGAACAAAAAATAAACAAATAAGTCCGCCAATAATAAGCTGGTAAGTAAAACTATGGCTAAACAAAACGAACAGAACAACTAAGGCAATTAAACCAAGCCCTAGCAAAATATATTCGGTTAAATGCTTTTCATGTTCTATCATAAAATTTTACCAGGCAAAAGAGCGAACAACATACCTGTGACACTAACAATTAAAAAGATTAAATGAGCGAGAGAATGTCCGCTCACTTTTACAATAGCATGTCTGGCTGAATACCAAATATCCAGTAACAAAAGCGATATTAAAAATAATATAAATACTACAGCTAAACCCTTTATTGCAAGAGTAACGCTAACTGCAGGAAGCACAGATTTGTTCTCCGAAACAACAGGGGTTATTGCAAACGGAGACTCGGTTAACGCACTGGCAGGCTTAACAACCGCTGAGTTTTCACCACTTTGAGTAGAATAACTATCTAAGATTCTTTGACCTTCTTCAGCTGAAGCTAGCAAACTTGGGTCTCTTGGTTTACCGAACATTTGAACCACCAGAGTAGTCTCATACCCATCCAAAACACCGTTAACAACAGCAAAGCCAATCTCATCGTAATTTTTGTTTAGTAAGTTTTCTCTATGAGAAGGAGAGTTGTACCAAGCATCTACAACATCCCTTGAGTTTGAAAAGTTTTTTGCCAAGTTTTCACCCGCATAGCTGTAATCGTAATTTGCACCTAAAATAAAATCCCAAGGTTCAGTACCTGTTGGGGAAATATGGGCCCAATAATTGTTTTTAAACATATCTTTAGCTTTGTTTTCAGCAGCAGCTGTCAACGCGGTATTTAATCTTAACGGCTCGAGACCAGCGGTTTCCCTTTGGCTATTAGTCAATTCATAAAGCTGTTTGATGGAAATATCCGAGGCATAACCCAAAACTCCAGGATATATATGAGTAAAAAGCTTAAACCCAGCAAAGAGACCAAAGAACAACAGAATATACAAAACCATTGCTGAGGATGAAAGCAGTTTTGCTCTAGTTCCATGCTCAGGATGGGGTAAAAAGTGGTACACAAATCTAAATTTCTTTATAGCACTAGGATTTTTTCTCCATTTAGGAATATTTAAAGTAATCTTTGCAGACTTTGGCATTAGAAAAATTATACAATAATTATGGGAGTTACGGGTTATTTAAAGTTTAGTAATTACTACAGACCCATTTTTTGTAACAGCAACCGTGTGCTCAAAAAGTCCGGATAGACTCCTATCGGCAGTTCGCAGAGTCCACCCATCTCGCTCAAGAGCTAGCTTTGGTGAACCTTTTTGGTAAATTACTTCTATTGCAAACACCATGCCTTCTTTAATCTCAGGTCCGGTATTCTTTTTACCGTACCCCGGTATATAAGGATCTTCGTGCAAATCTTTTCCAACACCGTGACCCACAAGTTCCGTAGAAACCGTATAACCGGCTTTTTGAATGATTTGTTGAATAGAGTTAGAAATGTCTCCTATATGCTTGCCAATTGTACAAGCGGCGATAGCAGCATTAAGCGCATTTTCACCGGCCTGCAAAAACTTTTGCTCTTTATTAGTTGCTATTTCAACAGAATATGATAAATCAGTATGAAAGCCTTTATAGAAGGCTCCGAGGTCTACGCTTAATACATCGCCATCTCTTAGTGCGTAGTTATTGGGAATACCGTGCACTATACCCTCATTCACATTTAAACAAGTTGTAAATTTATAATCCTCAACCATCTTAAAAGAAGGTTTGGCTCCCGAAGTTATTATTATTTCCTCCGCGATTTTATCTAAATCGGCCAGTACCGCACCTGTTTTTGCAGCATCTAATACTTTCCTAAGAGCTAACGCAGTTATTTTTCCACCCTCAACCATTAACGCAATATCTTCAGGTTTTTTAATTTTTATTGCCATACAAGTGTTAAACTTCAAGTGCCTTTAAAACTGACTCAAAAACACTATCAGGAGAGGGTTCCGCATCGATTTCAATTAAAATCCCTTTTGCCCTAAAACCTTCCAACACCTCTTGTGTATCAGAATAAAATACAGCCAATCTCTTTCTAATTCCTTCTTCAGTATCATCTTCCCTCTGATACAACTCGCCACCGCATACGTCACATACATCTGCTACTCTCGGAGGTGCTGTGACTACGTTGTAAATCTTGCCGCATTTTCTACAAGTACGTCTGCCACTTAATCTTGCAATTGCAGTTTCAGGGGATATTTTTAAAAAAATTACTTTATCAAAACCCGGGTCAAAGTATTCAAGATCAATCTTCTTTCTTCCCCAACCGTCAAAAATAAAACCACTTGCACAATCAGGTTTTGAAACACGGTCTCTCAGTAATTCGGCAATAAAATCTTGCGGTGCTAAATTACCACCGGCAATTAAATCGGTTATTTCTTTGTATCTTGGATGTTCTTTGGGCATTGTCCTTAATGTATGCCCCGTGGAAATTATTGGAATATTAAGTTTTATACTGAGCATTTCACCAATGGTACCCTTACCGCAACCCTGTGGCCCCATCATCAAAAGCTTCATAAACCGATATCTCCTAAACCTAAATCGCTTAGTTGACCTCTCATTTGCTTTTCAACCTTCTTATCAACCTCTTTCATGGTATCGTTAAGTAATTCTCTAAGTTCCTTTTGATCCTCGCCCTCAATAAGAAGTTTTTCTATCTTCTTATCACCCCTAACTACTATTGTGTAATCATTTTTTTCCTTGGAAACAAAAATCTGCTCAAGTTGTTTTTTTATTTCAGCTTGAGTTTTTCGAAGTTTATTTAAGTCTTTTAATTTATCAAACATATAATTCTTAGCTTAAAAAGCTCTGGTAATTTTTTGTAACCATCAAAGACTGAATTTGCCTAATGGTTTCTAACACAACTGATACTACAATAAGAAGTCCTGTTCCGCCAACTGCAAAATTACTTACCCCACCCAAAGTTTGAACTAAATAAGGCATGATTGCTATAAGACCCAGGAATAAACCCCCCGCAAGTGTAATTTTTTTAATAACCCCGCTCAAATATTTTGTGGTAGAAATACCGGGTCTAATACCTGGTATAAAACCTCCACGTTTTTTGACATCCTCTGAAATTTTTTCAGGGTTAAACGAGATGGAAGTATAAAAATAAGTGAAGGAAAATACTAAAAGGAAATATACAATGTTGTAACCCAAAGCCGTTGACTTAAAATTGACAGCCAAAAACTGACCTATCGCTTGAAGTGTGCCATTAGAGCTTTGTACAAACGACCCACTTAGTAAAGACGGGATCATTACAACCGAAACAGCAAAAATTATGGGTATAACACCTGCCTGATTAATCTTGATCGGTAAGTAGTTGGTTACTTTATTGGATTTAACACCCGTTCTGCCATATTCAATAGGAATATTTCTAGTGCCTTCATTAACCAAAACAACGCCAGCAATAACCAATGCGGTAATTGCCAAAAACACCAAAGCGTTAAATATCCCGTTAGATTGAATGGTTGAGAAAAACTGAACAGCACTTGCCGGAAGTCTGCTTATAATACCTATAAAGATTAATACCGAAATTCCGTTACCGACGCCGTATTCAGTTAGTAAGTCGCCTATCCACATTAATAGCATTGTTCCTGCTGTAAGCGTGCAAATCAATACTATTAGTCTTGTAATATCCAACCCATTAATGACACCTTGTTTGCTTAACAAAAAGTAAACCCCATAAGCCTGTAAAAGGGAAAGGGGTACTGTTAAAAGTTTTGTGTACATATTAATTTTTTCTCTGCCGGACTCACCTTCCTTGGACAACTCCTCAAGGCTGGGGATCATCATGGTAAATAATTGCAAGATAATTGAAGCATTGATATACGGGTTTAAAGATAAGGTGACAATTGAAAAGTTAGAAAACCCACCACCGCTAAATAAATCAAAAAGTCCAAAAACGGCGTTACTGGTTAAGAATTGTTTGATTGCTGTGGTATCTACACCGGGAACAGGTATGTGTGTTAAAACACGAAATATCACAATCACAAGTAGTGAGAAAAAGATTTTTTTTCTAAGTTCCGGAGACTTAAATATGTTGGACATGTATTTTGTTGGCAAACAATAAACTTCGTACTCTTATACTTACTCGACAATTTTAACACCGGCCTTGTCTAAGGCTTTCTTGGCTGACTCGGAGTAGGTTAACCCTTTTAATGTCAATTTCTTGGTTAACTCACCGCTACCTAACACTTTTACGGTTGTTTTTCTACCCAGTTCTCTAATCAAACCCTTAGCTGCCAAGGAGTATACCGTCACTTCGCTACCTTCCTCAAAAATATTCAACGCACCGATAGAAAATGTGTAAACACTTTTAGCTCTAAAATTTTTAAAACCACCGATTTTTGGCATTCTTTTGTACAAAGGTATTTGGCCACCCTCAAAACCGTTTGGCAAGTTATAACCGGTTCTGGATTTTTGGCCTTTGTTACCGCGACCTACTGTATGGCAACCTTTTCCCGAACCAACTCCTCTACCAAGTCTTTTTTTGGTTCTGGATATTCCATTAATCTTACTTAATGTATGTAATTCCATATTTAACCTTTAAGTTTTAACAAAGCATTAATTGTGCATCTTACGTTAGTTACTTTATTATTTGATCCAAGCATTTTACCTGAAATATCTTGAATACCGGCAAGTTCCACAACGCTTCTCACTGATCCGCCGGCAATAACTCCCGAACCTTTTGGTGCGGGCTTTAACAATACTTCGGCAGAGTCATATTTACAAGAAACTTCGTGAGCAATAGTGTTTTCTTTTATCTTTATGGTAACCATATCTCTTTTTGCAGCCGTTACAGCTTTTTGTACTGCAGAGCTAACATCAGAGGCTTTACCTATAGCTGTTCCCACTTTGCCCTTTTTGTCACCAATCACTACCAAAGCTGTAAATCCAATTTTATTACCACCCCTGGTTTTTTTAGAAACTCTTTTGATTTGAATTACTTTTTCTTCAAACTCTTTTGGAGCTGAAAAATTTGTTCTTGGCTGTCGTTGATTATTTCTGTCAAACATATTAAAAAACAAGGCCTCCTTCTCGTGCACCATCAGCTAAACTTTTTACTCTTCCATGATATCTGTAACCATTTCTATCAAATACAGCTTTTTTAATCTTTTTTTCTTTGGCTTTCTCGGCGAGTATCTTACCCACTTTAAAGGCCACCTCAGACTTTTTGCCTTTGGCTTCAGCAGAGTGTGCTTCGACTAAAGTTTTGCCGGATACATCATCAATAAGTTGAGCGTACACATGTCTTAATGATCTAAAAACTGTAAGTCTTGGGGTCTCACCTGTTCCGGTGATTTTACCTCTTACTCTTAGTTTTCTTCTTATTCTGTTGTCTGATACCAAATTTACTTTATACATACGTTTTTAAATCTTAAACTTTGCCTGATTTTCCGGCTTTTCTTCTTACAACCTCACCTGCGTATCTTATACCTTTACCTTTGTATGGTTCAGGTTTTCTAAGTTTTCTAATATTTGCTGCAACTAATCCCACCAACTGCTTATCGACACCGCTAATAGTAATATTTTGTGTATCGATCACATCAATTTTTATGCCCGCCGGTGCCATAAATTCTATCGGATGGGAAAATCCTAAAGATAAAGAGGCGCCGTTTGCAATGCCTTTTGCTCTATAACCAACTCCAACTAGCTCCAACTTTTTTTCATAACCTTCAGTAACACCCTTAATCATTGAAGCAATCAAAGATCTAACCAGTCCCCAGTAAGCGTTTGATTCTTTGGTTTCTTTAACGATCGAGGTCACAACTTCAGTATCTTTAATTAAAACCTCAATTTCAGGTCTGGCGTTATAAGTAAGTTCACCTTTAGAACCCTTAACCGCCACAACATTACCGTTAACGGTTACGGTTACTCCCTGTGGTATTGAAATAGGTTTTCTTCCAAGTCTTGACATATTTTTACTTAACTTCGCAAATTAACTCCCCACCTAATTTTTTCTTTCTAGCTTCTGATCCGTCCATAATGCCACGAGATGTTGAGACAACAAATATCCCAAAGCCACCCATTGATTTACCAATATCTTTGTATGATTTATAAACTCTTCTTCCCGGTTTAGAAAATCTCTTTAAATCTAATAATTTAACCTTACCGTTTTCTTTAACCAAATCTAAGTGTAAGCCCTTAAAAGAATTACCTTCTTGTTTGAAAACCTTCACTTCCTCTAAAAATCCTGCCTTCTTTAAAGTTTTTGCAACTTCTTCCAATTCTTTGGTGTGAATTGTCTCCACAAAAGCATTGTTTGCCATTGAGGCGTTTTTTATTGAACTTAACATGTTAGACAAATGATCCATACTCATATTTTTACCAGCTTGCTTTCTTTACTCCGGGAAGTTCACCTTTATGTGCAAGTTCCCTAAAGCACTTTCTACAAATTTTAAATCTACCCATATAACCTCTTGGGTTGCCGCAGATTTCACATCTGTGGTAATTTCTAACCCCAAATTTTGATCCTCTTTTATGCTTTGCAATCAAACATTTTTTAGCCATAGTTAATTATCCTTCTGATCCTCTCTCTTAAAAGGAAAGCCCAAGTGTTTAAGTAACGCCAGATTTCTCACTTTATCCTTGTTGTTCATTACAACTGTAACCTGCAACGATCTAATACCTTTTACAACGTTGGGGTTCACCTCAGGAAATATAACATGTTCTCTAATACCAACGGAGTAGTTACCCATTTCGTCAAAAGCTGTGTCGCTTAAACCTCTAAAATCTCTTACTCTAGGCAAAGCGATGCTCACAAACTTATCTAAAAACGCCCACATTCTATCACCTCTTAAGGTTACTGCATATCCAACAACATCGTTTTGTCGCACTTTAAATCCTGCCTCGCTTTTTTTAGCTTTGCGAGGAAACGGTTTCTGTCCGGCGATATTAGCAAAATCCGAAACAAAAGCATCTACAGCCTCTCTACTGTCTTTAAAAGCCCCTATACCGGCATTGACACTTACCTTCATTATTCTAGGTACTTCCATAGCGTTTTCAAGCTTAAACTCTTTTATTAAGCTAGGCGCGATTGTTTTGTTGTATGTTTCTTTTAATCTATTCATTTCTTTTTAGGTTCCTCGACCGTATCTCCGGTCTTTTTGTTTATTCTATATTTTTTACCGTCAACTACCTTAAATCCAAGTTTTGAAGGCTTGCCAAGCTTAGTATCAAAATACATTACGTTAGAAACGGTAATAGGTTTCTCTACCGAAATGATTCCGCCTTCTTTGGATACTTTTCCCGGCTTAATGTGTTTTTTAACCTTATTTACTCCTTCAACCAAGACTTTGTTGGCATCGGTTAAAATTGCAAGCACTTTGCCTTTTTTACCTTTGTCTTTACCGCTTATTACAATAACTGTATCGTTTTTCTTAAGTTTCATATGATTACCAAACTTCCTTTGCCAAAGAGGCGACTTTAAGATAACCTCTATCTCTTACCTCTCTTGCAACCGGTCCAAAAACTCTTGTTCCAATCATTGTTCCATCTTTATCCACTACAACCGCCGCATTGTCGTCAAATCTAATATAACTTCCGTCTTTTCTTCTTTGCTCTTTTTTAGCTCTAACTATTAAAGCTTTAGCAACTGTATGGTCTTTAACAGAACCTGTGGATGATACACCATAAATGGAGACTGTGACAATATCTCCAATAAACGCAAAGCGTCTTCTTGAATGTCCGGGAATACCAATCAACTTTAAAGTCTTGGCTCCCGAATTATCTGCTGGTTTTAATACTGCTCCTACTGGTACCATATATTTTCCTTTATTCTAAAACTCTCCAAGTAACTTCTCTACTAAAAGGCTTGCATTCTTCAATTGTGACTACCATACCCTCTTTAAGTTCTTTCTCGGTATGAGCTTTAAACTTTCTGGTATTTTTAATTTCTTTGCCGTATATCGGGTGCTTTTTTGGCAACTCTACAGCAACAACAACAGTCTTTATCATTTTGGCAGATACAATTTTTCCGGTTAATACTTTTTTAGGCATTTGCTTGCTCCTTTAGTAAAGTTAATGTTTGTGCAATTTCTTTTCTAATAGCTCGTACTTTTTTCACATTCTTTTCTTTACCTTTAATTAAGTCATTCATAGTTTTTTCAATATCTTTATCCAAAGCAATCACGTGCTCTTGTAGTTCTTTTGTTGTTTTCTTTCTTAATTCTTTAAGTTCCATATATTTAATCCTAATTAGCTCTTTTTAATAAATCTTGTCTTTAAAGGAAGCTTGTCGGCCGCCATCCCAAATGCTAATTTTGCTGTTTCTTCAGACACACCAGAAATTTCAAAAATAATCTTGCCCGGTTTTATAACTGCTGCGTAATGATCTGTCGGGGATTTACCGCTTCCCATTCTAGTTTCATTTGGTTTTTTGGCAATAGCTTTGTCGGGAAATACTCTGATCCAAAG
>CAYRWK010000010.1:0-20120 GCA_964427965.1 uncultured Candidatus Saccharibacteria bacterium
ATAGTTTTTGTTTTTCTTTTTTGTCGTTTGTCATAGTTATATATTAACGTTTCTAAACTTAAATAAATAGTGCCCAAATGCTAAAATGGGGCTTGGGCAGGGAAGATGCAACGATGGTTTGTTGTGTTTATCTTCCCTGCCTGTAAGGTCCTTGTCCGCCGAGTGCGATTACTGTTCGGCGGAGCCATTTTGTGGTGATGTGGTTCATTTTTCTCTCCTAGTAGAACCATTCGGTTCCGCCAAACGCCTTACATGTTTGACGGTATAGTGTTTTGTTTATCACTTTGTCCTCCTTTCGTTTTAGATTCACAATATTTGCTGGATGTAAGGCGCTCTGGTGAGGTCCAGCACCTCCAAAATCACGGTGTATTTTATCCATTTATGCATTCTCCTGGCTTAAAAATCTGAGACGCCCACCGGTAGCACAAAACAGCCGCTTGATCCGTGCACTCGATGATCTTCCCTCCCGGGGTTGAATAGCAGCTGCATTTTGGCTATTTCCGCCCCGATGTTACCGTTATGGGGGTAGGTTTGTGTATATACTTCCACCCTTGGAATCAAAGGTTCTGTGAAATCCCCTTTGTTGAGGATGTTTGGAGAAGATATACGTAGACTCTTAATCAGGGGTTCAAATACAAACATCCCCGACTTCTTTGGTCTGGGAAGTTTACAGCCTCGAGTTACTTCCATGATTCCAGCAGCTCCCATACCTGTTGCTGGCTTTAACATACCGCCACCTACATCAGCGAGTTCCAGTTTTTGCAGAAGTTCATCGCCGGTTCTTATAATCCCTAAATTTTCCCATTGAATCCCCGGGAGTTTCCATGTTGTTCCGGTTGCCAAATAGCCTTGTAATTGATTTCCCACAATTTCCAGTCGCACAAGGAATCGGTGCGGGATGTTTTTCGGAAAATCCCCAGCATATCTTTCTTCAAACAGGATTTTTAACGGTCCCGGTAAGCAGACTAACGGGATCAGACTTTTTGCCTCAACCACCTTCATGATTACCGGATGGTTTAAGCTTTGGATCCTACCGTCATCTATTGCTTTGAGTATCTCAAATGATCGTTTTTCCATCTGAGGAGTTTCCATTCCTAGACCTTCCCACCAAAAGGCGGCGTTGGTTGTTTCTTTGATACCTCTTAGCTGGGAAGTTAACCCCCTTGTAGTAATAACAAAGTCTCCCATATCCAGTGGATAATTTTTCGCCTCAAAATCAGGCTTCAAGACGCCAGGTATCATCGCTGTAACTTCTACTTCATTTTCCCTAAGCCGGTCTAGACAATGGCGTCTGAGCGGAGACCCGCCTAAAATGGTGAATTCCCCAAGCCATTTAGAAAGGTTCCGTGAAACCATAGCCCACTTGTAGTCAAAATACCCTACGTGACCCGTGATTTCATCGAATATCATTGACTGAATCCCTGTTGTGTCAATTCCTCCTGACTGGTTAGTTACATCAACCAGCCATAACTTTCCTGTTACGTCCCAAACTCCGTCAAATCTACTGAAAAGAGTAGGGGACACTAGATGGCTTTGCTTTATGTTTATCCCCCGAGCGAGCATTTGTTTGTATATTCCCGAATGTAGCTTATCTAGGAAGAGCTCGGGAAACATAGCTACAAACCCACACTCGATAGCTGTACCAGCTGCGGTTGTTAACCACCTCGTACACTCGTCCACAGCGATTCTTACATCCATCATTGTCTCAGTTTCACCTAAATATATTCCTATGGGCGTGATTCCAGGGACAACTTGGCGATACTTTGTCCCGCTAATCCCTTGTAGACCATCAGAGATTACCGGGTTATTGAAAAACTTGCCAACAACGGAATCTTGCACTGAAATCCACTCGTTTGGGCGGATCTTGCCATGCATTGTTGCCAATGCAATTTTGCAGGCATTTGTGGCAACGTCAATTGGTAGCTCTTCGGAGCCGATAACACCAATTAAGCTGAACGCCCTTTGATTTCTTTCAAGAAATTCGTCTGTAAATTGTGTATACATTATCTTTTCTCCTTTTTATTTTATTGTGAATGTGCTATTTGAGTTTCATCTCACCACATTTGCAGAGGATAGCTACTTCCGTAGATTCTCTACAAAATCGGAGAGGTGATATGGCCTGCAATACCCCTTGTTTTTTGTTTTTTATGTTTTCCTTCTTCCCTTCATAGTAAACGCATCCTATTAAACTATTTTTCTTTATCACCTTTCCTACAGATAAGTTTTCATTAGGAACAAAGGTAGAGTTTGCCGGTACTACAAACTTCTCCGATGATTTGAAGATGCTAATACTAGTATTAGTAGCCCTGTTCCCAGTCTCTCTTTTTATTATGTTAATTAAACCTCTTGTTATTATTGTCAAGTTTTTCTTGTTGTTTAGCTCCAAAGGTGACGTTTCTAGGATAAACCCTGGAATCCCAACTTTAGCAAGCTCTCCAACTAGAGTGCCTGCACTATTATTGTTTAAATTTTTCACCATTACACCTTTTAACTGTGATGCGTATAATAAAGACCTTGTTGCTACTTTTGCATTGGTAGATCCGGGAACATACGCAGTATTTGCGATTTGTGCGGATACGAAGTTATGGATATCCACAACAAGTTCACACTTCTTGCATATGCCAAATATTTTTTTGCATCTTTTATCAACAAAATCTCCATCCACTCTTCCTGGAAAGCTTCTATTAAAGTCTTTTCCGGTTATTGTTTCTGTCCGCACTGCTTTTGTAAGTCCTGAGTCATTTACAGGTCCAATCAAGACCGTAGTGGGGTTAAAATTTGTTTTTCCTGCTTCAGTTTCTAGCATCTGAGCAATTAATAGAGATACGGGTTCATCACCATGTTGACCAAAAATTATACCCAACCTGTTTTTTCCTTTGCCCAGCCTTTTGATTTTAAATTCTAGTTTTTTTGTCATAAACTTCCTTTACAGGCAAACGAAAACCTGGAACGTATCAATGCCGTTGCCTGGTCTTTTGATCCATTTTGTTTGTTCACAAAATTAAGACTGTTTGAGTGTTTTCTGTAGCAAACAACTACTTTGTCTAAGAATTTTGGTTTAAGACCTGTTTCCTTAGTAAGAACAAATGCTCTGCACATTAACTCCAAGTCTTCACTGCTTTTAAGAGTGATAAATCCTCCAAGCCTTAGCATTATTTCTCTAGAAAAAAGTACCGACTGACACGGAAACGATGCCTTTTCCAGGATTGTACTTAACCCTTGCGTAATTTTGTCTGTGATACATATTTTGTTACCACTTTCATCGATTTTCTTTACCTTGGCAAATACAAAGCCGGTTTTGTTGTCAAGCGCTTCTACCAAATCTTTTAA
Source organism: uncultured Candidatus Saccharibacteria bacterium (assembly GCA_964427965.1). GTDB lineage: Bacteria > Patescibacteriota > WWE3 > UBA101185 > UBA10185 > CAYRWK01. The sequence continues at coordinate 3,331 of CAYRWK010000010.1, forward strand.
AGAGTTCCTGTTTTCAAATAAATCATCGTCATCCAGAAACTTTACGAAGTTGATTGAGTCGTCCATATACTCCAGCCCTTTGTTTCTAGCTGCAGCGGCGCCTTTTACTTCGTTGAATTCCACATATTTAATTCTTCCGTCCTCTTTTTGTAGTTTTTCTACAAGGTCTTTTGTTGGTTCCGATGGTCCGTTATTTACTACAACATATAAAAAGTTTGACTCTGTCTGAGTTAAAACACTTGCCATAGTTTGCTTTAACAAGGTTGGCCTGTCATTAGTTGCTGTAATTATTAGTGTTTTTTTTATTTTTATATCGTTTTCTTTCATATGTTTCCTTTTAAACAACAAAAAAACCCGCTTGTTAGCGAGTCTGTGCTGATTATCTGCTTGTTTTTATCCTAATTACGAAACAGAAATAAGACCCGCCTCCTTGTGGGTTTTAAAGTAGCTATAATGCCAAAATGATACTTTACAAATCATAGTGTGAGAATTCTACATAAACAAATATAAACTGTCAAATCACTCCCACCCCTTACCTAAAACTATGTGTCTATGAGTTGCTCCAGAGTTTTTTTAAGTGATGACATGCCGTGTTTGCAGTTTTTAAATATCATAAGACTTGAATCAATGTCTAATTCAAGTAACTTTTGGTGTAGGTAAAGACTTCGATGCCAGTTTATTATTTTGTCCTTATTTCCGTGGGTAATAAGTATCTTTTTCCCTTTTAGATACTTTAGATTGTTAAGCGGTATCTTTTCCGGTATTTTTCCAAGGATTACATCTACCCAGTCGGATTTTTTCACGTTTCTGTAGTGATTGTTCCACCAAAAGGTGAGTGACTTGAGAAAAGTATCATCAAGCTCCTCCTCATACGGAGATTTAAACATCCCCCATGAGGTAACGGGGTTTACCAGGAATACTTTCTTAATTGAAGACGTGTAATTTTTGAAATACGATGGTATTGTAGATGCGCCCCAGCTAGAGCCCAGAAGAATGATGTTTAGATATTTCAAGTGTTTTTTTATAAAGCTAGTTTCATCTACGTATAGAAGTTGACCTGTTAGGAATTGTTCAGATACGCTAATGGTCTCTAAACAGCTACTAAATGAGAATATGTCTCCGAAAGACCTTGCAGAACCATAGTAATCAGGAATGAATAAGTCATATCCCTGGTTAATGAGTAATTTAATGTGAGGGAATTTTTTGTTATCTCCAAATCCAGGCCCGCCGTTTAGGAGTAAAATAATAGATTTGTTTCTAGGCTCTGCTTGGTAGAGTACCCCTATAAGGCCTTTTACTGATACTAATGATACTTTAATTGTTTTCTGCATGACTTTTATCAAAATTTAATACACAGGCCTTTGGGCACACACCTGCTAGATTTGTTTTAAACATCCACGATAAATCGGGTCCCTCCATCCCAATATAAATGTGGGGTTTATTTAACATATCTATGTTTTCTAGTAGTTGCATGGATATCCAGTAGTCAGCAATGTGAGTGTGATATAACTCCCACAATTGTTGGGTAGTCATCCCATACTTTAAAGTGCTTGGGCTGTTGCGTACCCTTGAGATTACCTTTTCTATTGACTCCACATTTTCTTTTCCCACAATAAGTGGGTTTGTCTGAAGTTCGTCTAATAACTCCGCATTTTTTCCTGAAATAGATTCGTATTTGGCTAAAGCTGTCTTTTTTTGTAAGGAAACTCCGTAATTTGTTTGAAGATACTTGCTTACTGTCAGATAGCTTAGTTCTACTAAAGTTTCCCAACCATCGGTTTTTAATTGTGGCAGCAATTCATCATTTGCATAAAATAAGTTTAGATTGATCTCAAAGCCACAATGCTCAAGAGTTTTTTTAATAAGCAATAATGTCTGTACGGAAGATACAAACCACTTGTCAGGTTTGTCTGTTACTATTTCTGGAGGATAGCTATGGTTGTAGTTTATACAGAAGTAATGAACAAGTTCTAGTGGTCGGCTCTCAGATTTGCACATAATTAACGTTTCTATTAGTATTTGAACAGATTCTACGTCAGGGGTAGTGTTTTCTTGACCAATAAGGTAGTAGACAGCTTTTTTTATGGGATATGTATCTTCCGACATCATCTGCTTTTTGATAACTTCGATGTGAAGACACTCCCAAGCCTTAAGCATTCCGTTTCCATACGCTGCGTCAGTGTGTTGAACCATACTAATTAGAAGAAGGTCAGTAATAATGTATGGATCTACGGCTGAGTGTTTTTCTTTAATATAGTCTAGATTTTGTAGTAGGAGTTGCAGTGTTTTTTTGTGTAATACTGTGGGAATCCTTCCGGATTTTATATCATTTGCTAAAACCTCGGAGGCGAGTTTTAACAAAGCTAGATCTGAAGCAACTTTGTATACTTCTGCGTTTGCACTTTCTTGTGGGCAAAGCTCTTTTGCTTTAAGGTAGAAGGGATCTTCGTACACTGACCAAAGTGGAAATACATACGGCTTTTTTTCACCATTTTTATCTGTTTTGGGGTATGGGAGCATTAAAGTAATGTTGTTTGTGTTTTTCTTTGTATTTACTATATTGATTAATCGGTTCCACCATGCGTCTCCTAGTGTTTGTTTTACTGTTTCTAAAATGGTTTGTAGCTGCTCAATAGAGGAAACAGTTTCTGGATTAGGAACTAGCGTTTGAGATATCCACACTGACTGGCTTTCAATATAAGAAAGAACTGATTTTTCTACCTTAGGTAAATCAGCAAGTTCCAGGTTAGTGGGGGAGTCAAACCACTCTAGTTTAGTATCTATGGTTTTAGAGCTTTCAAGACTCTCTAGGTTTGCCTGAGCTAATGGAGGGTCGTCTTCGAGGGTGTCCTTACTACTTTCACCTTGCGAGTATGCAAATTGATAGGAGCCTCCTAAGACAATTCCTGATGCTAGCCCTAGGATATAAGCTACGTAGTATTGATGTTCAGGTAGGTATTGATATAGTAATTCCTGGTACATGTTCCTTGGTAGGTAGGGTTTACCATCTGCCGATATTTTGGCTACGTGTGTTATACGCTCGTTAAATAAGTTCACCGCTGTAGCTAGTACTTGCTCTTGCAGATCTGGGGCTAGGTGCCAATGTTCAAACTTAGAGCCAAACGAGTAGGCCGATTCAAACAATCGTTCGCTCAAGTCCGGGTTAATCACTCCATTGTCACCGTTTTTATATGATTCGTAGATCATTTCTAGTATTGGTTGGGCTTGTTTTTCTTCTGCAAGGCTTAAGCTGAACTTGAATAGATGTTTTGGTTCCACTACGTCAACTACGGGAGTTTTCTCAATCCCTAGCGTTTTACATAGTATTTCGTACGGTTTTATTCCATTTTCTTTTAATCCCTGCATATCTATTTAACTTTCTAAACCCTAACCTGCTATTTCGAGAACAAAAAAAGCCCTCATCGCTATATATACGTAAAACACGTATATATTAGGGATGAAGGCTCATTTAAGCTTCCATGGTACCACCCTGATTCCTTTTCGTGATATAAAATCACCATAAGGCACTCATTAAGCTGTTTTTCTTACGGGTGCTGCCCGCCAGATCCTACTTTCCGGATGGATTTTTTCGGTCTGTACCAAGATAGGCTCTTTTCAGAAACATATTCCTGCCTGACTTACACCAACTCAAGCTCGCTTTAGGTTTTTTGTTTCCTACTTTTCCTACTTAACGGTAAAGAATAGTAAGTTAAAGTACTTCGGCATTTTATTACGGATAGTCTTTAGTGTCAAATCAAAAACTTTCCGTCCCTAATCAGCACCACACCATCAACTGTAACCACACTACCCTTATGTCTTAAATCCTTAATCATATCCCAGTGCACCGAACCCTTGTTTTTACCCCCGCCTCTTACATAATCGTATGACTTGCCAATTGCCAGGTGAATAGTGCCATAAATCTTTTCATCAAACAAAATGTCTTTGATATAGTTTTTAATCATAGGATTCATGCCAATTCCCAGCTCACCCAGCCTTCTGTTGCAAGGATCTTCGCTAAAAATCTTGTCTAAAAACTTTTTGTTTTGGGAAGCTGTGTAGTTCACAATTTCACCGTTTTTAAATTCAAATCTAACCCCATCAACCTCACTTCCATCGTAGTTTTGAGGATATTCAAAAGTTATATATCCGTTGGTTTTATCTTCTTCTGGGCCAATAAAACATTCACCGTCGGGAACATTGTGTTTGCCTGTGTCCGCGCCGGCGGCTAGTCTGCCGTTAATTCCCAAGGTTAAGTCGGTGTCTTTGGCTACAATTCTTACAACTTTGCCTTTATCCAGTATGTCCTGGACTTTTTTAATTTGTTTACTTTGTGCCTTGTAGTCAACAATGCAGGCTTTGTAGTAGTAATCAGTAAATTCTTCCAAAGACATCTTGGCATTTTGTGCAGTTCCTGCTGTTGGAAAGTATGTCAAAACCCAATCTTTGTTTATCATTTTTTCAAAGGTGGGGTAGTAGGTTTTGCGCCAAAGTCCAATGTTATCCTGATTTACCCGAGACAAAAAGTTTCGGTTATGAATGCTTACGATTCTTATAAATTTGTCGCCCCAATCAATTTTAGCTTCCATAACTTTTGGAGAGGTTGTAAGCTGATTTTTTGATGAGAGTTTAATAAATTCGTTGTAAAACCCGCCAAGATCTGCTCTGCCTATTTGGTAATTAGTGCCAAATACGTCAAGGTAAACGTTTGCGCCCTTTTTTATACATAGTTTGTAACACTCAAGGGCTAAGTCTTTGGCGGTAAAGTCTGACATATCTATAACCACGTTGGAGCCTTTGGTTACATTTACGGAGTGTTCTACAAGTATTTGTGCTAGTTTTTGTTCACGTGTAGCCATTTTTATAAGGCAGAAAGATAACTAATTGATGTTTCTATCCCTTTGTAAAACATTTCCAGGCTTATTTTTTCGTTAGGGGAGTGAAGGCCATCGTCGGGCAGTCCAAAGCCCATAAGGATCGAGTCTATGTTTAAGACCCTTTTGATAACAGAAGTAACCGGGATACTTGCCCCGTCCAGTACATATATGGGTTTGTTGCCAAAGGTTTTTATAAAAACCTCCTCGGCTTTTTTAAAGTATATGCTTGAGGTGTCCATCAAAATGGGTTCACCTGTGTTTAGGGTTTTTACTGTTACACCAACATATTTTGGAGTAACTCTTTTGATGTATGTAGCAAATTTCTTAGCAATTTCGGCGGAAGACTGGTTTGGTACTAGTCTCATGCTTATTTTTGCAGATGCTTTGGCAGGAATTATGGTTTTTGAGCCTTCACCTGTGTATCCGCTAAAAAAGCCGTTTACATCTAATGCCGGTAGTGCTCCGCATCTTTCTGGAATTGATGCACCGACAAGTCCAATTGTTGTTTTGGCTCCGGTTTCTTCCATAATGGCTTTTTTGGTAAGAGGAGTTTTGTTTAAAGCTTGTTTTTCTTTGGCAGTTAGCTTTCTAACATTGTCATAAAACCCTGGGATTAGGATTTTTTGAGTTTTTTCATCCTTGAGTTTAGAGATAATATTTGCAAGCTCAATTGCTACATTGGGTACATTTCCGCCGTATAGTCCTGAGTGAACGTCGTTTTCAAATGTTGAAAGATCTATTTGCATGTATGCCATACCTCTTAAGCCGTATTCAATTAGCGGCTGAGTGGGCGATAGTGAGTGTGAGTCAGATATTACACAAACATCAGCTGAAAGCATCTTTTTGTTGTCTATAATAAATTTATCAAGACTGGGTCCGCCAACTTCCTCCTCGCCTTCAATCAGAAATTTTACATTGACAGGTAGCTTTTCTGTTGCCGACATAATCGCATCTATTGCTTTGATGTGGGCAAAGATTTGAGCTTTGTCATCTGATGTTCCTCTGCCATATAGATTGCCATTTTTTTCAGTTGGCTCAAATGGGGGAGTGTTCCAACTTTCTAGTGGTTCTGGGGGTTGAACATCGTAGTGGCCATAAATTAAAACGGTTGGTTTATCTTTAGCCAATAGGTAATCGGCGTACACAATAGGGTGTCCGGCAGTTTTCATTACCTTGCAGTTGTTTAATCCTATTTTTGCTAGGTGGTTTTTAAGCCATTCTGCCGCCATTAGTATGTCTTTCTTGTGTTCAGGTTGGGTAGAAATAGAAGGTATTCTTAAAAGTTCTTTAAGTTCTGAAAGGTATTTTGTTTTGTTGTTTGTTGGTGTAGCAGGGGGATTTGACATGCCGGTATTATAGTTCTCATTGCAACGGGAGTAAAGGTGTTTTATGATATAGTACACTTATGGAAATCACATACATCGGACACTCATGTTTCAAAATAAAAGGCAAAGAAAATACTGTAGTCATTGATCCCTACGATCCATCTGATGTTGGATACAAACTCCCAAAGCTAGAAGGGGATATCGTTTTAATTTCTCATAGCCACAAAGATCACAGCAATAAAGAAGGAGTTTACGGGTATCGCGTGGTAATTGATACTCCGGGAGAATACGAAACAAAAGGAACAGTTATTTATGGTATCGAGGTGTTTCATGACGAAAAAGAAGGCACCGAAAGAGGGGGAAATGTGATGTATCTTGTTGAGATGGATGGCTTTAACATCTTGCATATGGGGGATCTTGGACATACTCTTTCTAAAGAAACCTTAGAAAGAATTCCTGATATCGATGTTCTTCTTATTCCTGTTGGTGGAACATATACAATTGATGCTGAAACTGCAGTTGATGTGATCTCTGACATTGAACCGGGAATAGTTGTTCCCATGCACTATTTAACTGATGACAGCAAAATTAAAGAACTGGCACCTTTATCCAAGTTTTTGGATGAGATGGGTGCTGATGGTAAAGCAAAAAGAGATGAAAAGATAAAACTTAACTCAAAGAGTGATGTACCTGAAGAAACCACAGTAATTGTACTTGAACCTCAACATTAATAGAGGCCGACCATGCCAAAAAGAACAGATACTTTAAAAACACCTTTCAACTTGGAAGCCGAGAAGTCGGTACTTGGGGCAATTCTTATTGATAAAGACGCTATTGTTAGAGTAGTAGAGTTTTTAACCCCCAAACACTTTTACAAAACCTCTCACGTTAATATTTATGACGCTATCACAAGGCTTTATGAAAAGCGTGAACCCGCGGATCTTGTTACAGTTCCTGGTGAGCTTTCAAAAATGGGAGTGCTTGAGGAAAGCGGGGGAGTAACTTATTTAACCGAACTTATTAACTCTGTTCCAACCGCGGCAAATGTGGAGTACTACGCTCACTTAATTAAAGATGAGTCTACCAAACGTTCTTTACTAACTATTGCAGGACAGATAGGGGAAATGGTCTATCAGGAGTCCAATATTGATGAGCTTATGGACCAGTCTGAACAATTATTGTTTTCAATTTCCCAAGACCGTGTTCACCAGGAATTTGTGCCTGTCAAGGACACTTTGGAAATAACATTCGAACGCCTGGATGAGTTATCTAAACACCGTGGGGCTTTGCGTGGAGTTCCAACAGGCATCAAGTCTTTGGATAAAATGCTTTCAGGTCTGCAAAAAGAAAATTTGATAATATTGGCCGCAAGACCTTCGGTTGGTAAGTCTTCTTTGGCCATTAATATTGGCCAATATGCTGCGGTAAACCACAAGATCGGTGTAGCTATGTTTTCTTTAGAAATGGGTCGTGAGTCAATTGTGGATAGAATGATTTCCGCTCAAGGAAATATTGATAACTGGAGAATTACAACAGGTAACCTTGAGACAGAGGATTTTGAAAAATACAGCATTGCCGCAGGTGAACTTGCCGAAGCCCCTTATTACATTGATGATACCCCCGGCATTGGTGTGATGGAAATGCGTACTAAAGCTAGAAGGCTAATGGCAGAACACGAAATTGGGTTAATAATCGTTGACTATTTGCAGTTGGTACGAGGCAGGAATTTGGAAAGCAGAGTACAGGAAGTATCCGAAATATCCCAAGCACTAAAAAATCTTGCCAGAGAGCTAAAAGTACCGGTTTTAGCTCTTTCACAGCTATCAAGAGCTGTTGAGCAAAGAGGTGGGGATAAAAAACCTCAACTATCTGACCTTAGAGACTCAGGCTCCATTGAGCAGGATGCGGATGTGGTGATGTTTTTGTATAGACCAAACGATGAGGACCGTGAAAACTACCAACTGCTGCTGTCAAAACATAGAAACGGTCCTACAGGTGAGCTTAATTTGTACTTCAAGGCTGACCGCACCAAGTTTTACGAGGCAGATACTACTCATAATTAGCATTAAAATGTAGTATAATGTGTCAGTTTTTGCCGTGGTGGCGGAATGGCATACGCGGTGGTCTCAAAAACCACTAGACCTCAAGTCTGTGTGAGTTCGACTCTCACCCACGGCACCAACTTAGATTATTTAGTTATTTGGAGAATTTATGGAAGAAAATATTAAAACTGATACTCGGGTAGAAGAAGTTACGACCCCAGCTTATGCTGGTTTTTTAGATCGTTTTCTTGCTTTTAGTGTGGATTCATTGCTACTTTCTATAGTCAATATTTCTATAATGTTAATACTTGGTAGAAGCCCCTATGCCTATTTTCATATGGAGTCTATTGAGGAGGTTACTGCTTATAGTCAATCCCCGTTAACCATGTTGGTGTCTCTACTAGGTTGGGTAATTACTGGCATATTTTCTATTTTGTTTTGGGTAAATTACGATGGTGCAACTCCGGGAAAAAAGCTAATGGGAATAAAAGTTACAAGGGCTAATGGGGAAAATGTCAACTATGTACACGCACTGGTGCGTTTTATTGGCACTATTGTGTCCTCTTTTACTCTTTACTTAGGTTATTTTGTGATGTTTTTTAATAAGAAAAAACAAACACTTCACGATCTTATTGCAGGTACCGTGGTTGTTAAAACAGGCGCAAAACCCAAAACTGCAATAGCTGTAATCCTTACCGTCATTTGTTTTCTTCATTTATTTATATTGATTTCCGTGCAATTGACCAAGTCTGTTGAATTGGCTGCAAAAGCTATGAAAGACAGTGGTGCTTTTACTAATATGACCGGTGATGGTTTGAGTTTGCTTTCTCCCGAAGCAAAGACCCATTACGACAAGACCCAGGAACTATTTGTCCAAATACATGGAATTACTGAATTAGATAAAATGAAACCTCTTACAGATCAAATTATCTCTGAAGCAAAACTTGCTATTGAAGATCAGCCTGACAGTGGTCTTTTATGGTTAAACTTGGGAAATGCCTATAGTTGGCCTAGTACCAAAGATGCTACCGGCTCAAAAGCTGACCAACTAGCTTCCTACCAAAAAGCCCTAGAACTTGAGCCTGAAAACACTATCTACATGAATAACGTTGGGGACGTTTTAATATCTCTTGGTAGAAATGATGAGGCTGTTCTGATGTTTCAAAAAGCCCTACGACTGTATTCTGAATCCGGTTATTCTCATATTAGTTTAGGGCGAGCTTACCGCAATCTTGGGGTTTACGATGAGGCCCGTATCCACTACCAAGAGGGTATTGAGATATTTGAGAAAAACAATAATACGGGTACATTTGACAGCGAGCTTCTTCAAGCCAGAAAAGAGTTATCGGGTTTACCTAAATAAACTATGTACAGTGCAACAGATCTAAAGACAGGCAGAGTATTTAAATCTCCTGTACAGCATTGACAAATTCTGATTTTCAGATATTCTGATTATATGGAAAATATGTGTGGTACTGCAGTAATAAGAGATAGAGGACAACTGACCATTCCTGAAAAAATCAGAGGATTGCTCAAATGGTCGTCTCCTAACTCTGTTGTTTCATTATGTACGACTACAAGAAATGAGTTGATAATTAGACCCTACAACTCCAAAGAGAAAACTTTAGTAGATTGGGATTCTATTTGGATGAACATTGATTTAAGCCGTTCCTATAAGGGAAAGAGGGGTAATTTATCTGAATTCGTCTCCTTTGACAGGGAAAGTCACTAATATATGAATACAGAAAATTCCTACGTGATAGATACTTCTGTTGCTGTTAAATGGTTTAATAGGCAGGATGAAAGCTACATTGAGCAGGCGGATAAGTTGTTGAGAGACTCTCAGTTGGATAAAGTGTCGTTAATCATGCCCGAGCTTGCAAAGTATGAGATTGGGAATGCTCTGCTTAACAAGCGTATGCCCTTGGCTAATACCCTAAACTCACTGGCTACATGCTATAGTATCCCGATACACTTTATTCCCCAAGATAGAAAGCAGGCACAAAGCGCAATGCAGATAGCTTTTGATGAAAAACTTACTTTTTACGATGCTTCTTTTATGGCCTTAGCAAAAGAGCTTGATGCACATCTAATCACTGATAACCCAAAGCATCAGAAAAGGAAAGTTAAAGGTCTTAAAGTAATTAATTTGGAGGATTACTAATATAGTAAACTATGTACAGCGCAACAGATCTAAAAACAGGCAGAATATTTAAAGAAGACGGGTACCCATACCTTGTCTTAAAGTACGAATTCACAAAGACCGCTCGTGCCGGAGCTACTATCAAAGTCAAAGCTAGAAACATTATTACCGGACAAGTCTTGGAAAAAGGCTATCTTGGTTCTACAAAAATCGAGGAAGCGGATATTTCAAGAAAAACCGCTCAGTACTTGTACAAAGAAGGTACCGGCTTTGTCTTTATGGATCCCGATACCTACGAGCAGTTTAATATCTCTGAAGACTTGATGGGGGATCAGGCAAGATTTTTGGTAGAGGGCGACAACGTTATAGTAATGTATTTTGAGAACAAACCTATATCTGTTGATCTTCCCACAACCTTAGACTTTGAAGTAACTTATACGGAGCCGGGTTATAGAGGAAACACTGTATCTAATGTCTATAAAGACGCTACATTAAGCAACGGGGCTATTGTAAAAGTACCTACCTTTATTAAAATCGGCGAAAAGGTCAAAATAGATACCAGAGACGGTTCTTACGTCTCCAAAGCTTAAAAGCTATATATTATGCTGATTCCTCAAACCTTTATACTATTTGGGCTTACTATCAACAGTTTACTGCCTTTTGCTTTGGTAGGTCTTATTGTGGCTTGCTACGTGTTTTGGTACTATGGCAAACGCGAGGGTTTTGATGAGGAAAAACTGTTTGATCTGATTTTTATCACGCTCGTTTTTTTGGCCATTCCTCTGGCTATAAAACCCTTGGTAGAATTTATACCCGTTTTTGTAATTGCCAATATAGTCTTCATAGTATTTATCACCAAAATCTGGCATTGGTCGGGATTTAGAATCCTTGATTTACATTCCTCTTCTGAGTTTTTTGGTTTTGCAGTATACCTAGTGGGAATCATTCTTACTACCGGAAGGTATATCTATATTCCGGTTTTGCTTGCATTTGTTTTGCTAACGGCATTTTTATTCAAAATGCGAAACATTAAGATTAAATCCGGTTATGCTTTTTCGTTACTGCTACTGGCATTTGTAGTACTTTGTTTGTTTTTTGAAAGGTCCGTTAAAGATTTGATTTTTTATGCCATCTTAACTATGATTAGCCTAGTTAATATTTTTGTAAGGGAAAAAATCAGTATGGAAAAAACATCGTTTCCGACCAACATGCTAAATAATCTAAAAAACAAACTTTTGTCAAAAAGAAAGCGTCTTAAGGTTGAACAGAAAAAGTTACAAGACGTAGACCCGTATAACGTTCCGGGTAGGGAAAAGGACAACGCGGAACTTATGGACGACGCTTTGTTGGAAGACGCTCCAAAAGAATTATCTGATATTCTTTCCGGTTCTATTTTAAAAATGCAAGTGCAGGTCAGAAAAGCTTTAGGTAGGATGAGGCTTGGCAAGTACGGTACATGTGAGGTTTGTGGTAAACCAATAGATAAAGCAAGACTAAATGTCTATCCTGAGGCTACCACTTGCCTTGAGCACGCACCAAAAGAGAATGCTTAACTGCAGTTACCTTTTTTCCAATTTTATAAGTCTACATGTTTTTGTTATAGGTTTGGTTTTGCTGTTAATTCTTATTGATTATATTTTTTGGAAGAGTGTGGGGCATAGCGCATGTGGCAAAGCTGGACTTGTCTTATTAAATCTAGGTGGGGCAGTAAACATATACGAAAGACTAACAACAGGATGTGTGACAGACGCTTTAAACTTTTTTAATTTGGTTCACTTTAACTTGGCGGATTTGCTTATTGTATTGGGAATCATTATCTTGCTCTTTTCAAGTATTATAAAACCTGTAAAATAGTATTATGGATGCTAAAAAAACTGTATTAATCATAGAAGATGAGGCTGATATTAGAACCCTGTACGCTGAGGTACTAAAAGATGCCGGATTTAATGTTTCTGAGTATTCAGACGGTTCTCAGGGTTTGAACAAGGCCTTAGAAGGGAACTGGGATGTAATGTTACTTGATATTATTTTGCCCGGTAGTGACGGGGTAAGTATTCTAAAAAAACTAAAATCTGCTGAAAATGTTAAACACAAGCCTATTATCCTGTTAACCAATCTTGGGGTTGACCATGTTATTAACGATTGTTTTGAGCTTGGTGCCGACGGTTATTTGATAAAATCCGAGATTACCCCCGACAAGGTTGTAGCAGAGATAACAAACGTGTTAACACCCAAGCAATAATTTATAGGATTTTTATGCAAAGCACAGTCGAAACTCTTTTTGAAGATGATTTTATATTAGTTGTAAACAAGCCTTCGGGTCTTGTGGTTAACAATTCTGCTACTTCTTCTCCTCAAACATTGCAAAATTTGTTAAAAAGTCCATCTCAACAAGAAACATTACCGCCCGAGCCGGAAGATGAGCTAATAGAATCAGAATTTACTCAAAGAGAGGGAATTGTGCATAGGTTGGACAAAGATACTTCGGGCGTATTAATTGTTGCAAAAAACGAGGAGGCCTTTACTTCTTTACAAAAACAATTTAAAGACCGAACAATCGCCAAGGAGTATGTCGCGTGGGTGATTGGGGAGATTGCCGATGATAAATTTGAGATTAACGCCCCAATAAAAAGAAATCCCAGAAGTAGGTTTAAATTTGCAGTTGTTGCCGATGGTAAGGATGCCTTTACTGCTTTTGAAAAAGTAAAAACAGTGGAAATCAACGATCAAAAGGCGACGCTCCTAAAAGTTTACCCAAAAACCGGAAGAACCCATCAGATACGCGTTCATTTATCTGCTTTTGATCACCCAATAATAGGGGATGAGATATATGGTACAAAGAAACAGCTTGAAGACTGGTACCAGGTTTTTCCTCGTCTTATGTTGCACTCTCAAAAAATAACATTTAATCACCCTATAAACGGTAATTTAATGTCTGTAGAAGCTCCACTCCCGCCGGAGTTTATGTTATATTGATACTATGCCCGCCAAATCTGTCCGCCGCAAGTCCAGAAGAAAAAATAAAACGTATAAAGCTTTAATTGCAACATCCACAGCGGCCTCATTATTTATACTCTCGGTTCTTTTTATTGGTGGACTGGGCTTTTATAAATCTATTAAGAGCGATTTTGCGTCGGCTTCGTCTGCTGATGCTTTTACTCTTCAGGATCAAGATATTTATAGTGTGTTATTTGTTGTTTTACAGGATACCTCTCAACAAAAACCTGTTGTTTCAAAGCTTTCCTTAACATTTGTAGATAAAAATAATAAAAAATTTGTCAAATACAACGTCTCACCAGATTTTTCAATGGAAATGCCGGGAAGATTTGGGGACGAGGCTTTATCTAAAGTGTTTTCTTTGGCGTCGTTGGAGCTTGACGAGGACGATAGCACGCAGACTTTAGAAACAGGAGTTAACATTTTGAGTAATTGTTTGAATAAGTTGTTTGGTTATCGTATAGATAGGTATGTAATTAGCGATGTTGCAAATGAATCCCAGCTTACGGATTTTTTGGAGGGTAGGGGACTTGGGTTTCCGCATGGGTTTAATAAGACAAATTTTACTTTTAGTGAGTTTTACAAGCTTTATACCTTTTCCAAGTCCTTACCTGAGGATAGGTTTATTACCAAGGATTTTTCTTTAGACTACTTACACAATACAGATTTAATTGATGAGGAAATTAGAGATTTAACCTTTGACTCAAAGGTGGCGGCGGAAAAAAAGAGCGTTTCGGTGCTAAACGGGGCTTTTTTGCCGGGACTTGGGGCTTTTGCGTCCAGGGAAGTGCAAAATATGGGAGGACTTGTGGTATCGGTTAATAACGCTAGCAGAGAGTATCAGACCAGCATTTTGATCGTTGACGACCCCGAATCGCAAACAGCTATAAATATTGCAAAAACCTTTAATATTTCTAAAGTAATACGTAAAGAAGATGCTATGGAATTAGGTGAGGATGAGGTAAACCGCTCGGATGTTGTGGTGATCCTTGGACTTGACAGTAAAGAGTGGTTATGAGAGCATAACTACATTGTCTCTCTCCTTTCTTCACCCCCGTCCCAAATTAGGGCGGGGGTTGTGTTGTTTTATGTATGTTTTTGTTGTAATACCAATAGTTTTAGTCATTTTAGTCGGTTTAGCCGTTTTTATTTACGCAAAAAGTCGTGAATCCAAAACTTTGGGTCAGGTTAGCCATTCTCCTTTTGAAATAATTGAAATCCAGATGCCAAAAAACCCGGAAGATGTGTCAACGGAGGCTCAGATGTCTTCCCTTTCTGCCGAAAACATGTTTTGTTCTCTCCACGGTTTATTAAAAGAGGATTCTAGTGATCAGGAGCATTTTTCCTTTGAGATGTGTGCAAACGGGGCCGATGGGATTAAGTTCTACGCAGCCATACCTCAACCAATATTAAAGTTTGTTGAAAGTCAGATATACGCTCAATATCCAACCTGCTCGATAAGAGTAGTACCGGATTATACCCAAGCTTCTTTACAAGACGGGGATTATGAAATCTCTTATATTAACCTTACCAAAGATCAATATCTTCCCATCAAAACCTTTAGAGACTTTGAAATAGACCCGTTATCGGCAATTACCGCGGCACTTTCCTCTGTTTTTGGTGAAGAAAAGATTTGGTTTCAAGTGCTTGCTAAACCTGTTGCTGATGGCTGGCAAAAACCGGGTTATGACTACATTAATGCTGTAAGAACAGGAACTACCAAAGCAGCCCCCGGCGCAATCGAATCTTTTGCAAAGGTTGTTTTTAAAGAAATGATCGATATTATCATTGGTATTTTCACTAGCTTTTTTACTGCTCCTACAGAGAGTAAGGCTAAGGATGCCGGCAAAGCCGCCCAAACCCCGCGGCTTACCTCCGTTCAGGAGTTGGAGGTTAAGGCTGTTGAGAACAAGCTTGCCAAAATGGGCTTTGAGGTTGAAATTCGTATTTTATCCTTTGCTAAAGACCGCGGCAGACTTGAATCCAATTTACGTGCGCTATCCGCATCATTAATGCAGTTTTCTACCTCAACCTTAAATGGGTTTGTAACAACTCGTGAGATCGATAAGCCAAAAGCTTTAGAAAGTATGCGAAACAGAACTTTTCATGAAGATAAGTCATTTATTTTAGATGTTGAGGAGGTCGCCTCAATTTTTCATTTTCCTTCTGCCAATGTAGAAACACCAAATATCTCATGGATTTACTCCAAAAAATCGGAACCTCCTGCCGGTCTTCCCACCGAAAATTGTTGTTATATTGGTGAAACAATCTTTAGAAATCAAAAAATAAGATTTGGTCTTGCCAACAACGACGATCGACTTAGACATATGTATCTAATAGGCAAATCCGGTACCGGAAAGTCATCTCTTTTTGAAAGTATGGTTAGTCAGGATATCAAAAATGGCTTTGGGGTAGGTGTTTTGGACCCGCACGGGGAAACAATCGAGAAAGTGCTTGAATACATTCCCGACAACCGCATGGATGATGTCATCTATTTTGATCCGTCAGATACCGAAAGACCTATTGGTCTAAATTTACTGGAAATGTCGGATCCTTCTCAAAAAAATCTTATGGCTTCTGGGCTTGTTGGGGCGATTAAACACCACTTTGACTATTCTTGGGGTCCAAGACTTGAATATTTATTAAACTATTCAATCTTAACTTTGTTAGACGTACCTAAAACTACCATGCTTGGTATTACAAGACTTTTGGAAGATGATAACTACCGTAAATATATTCTGCATTTTGTCAAAGACCCTGTTACCATAAGATTTTGGGAGACAGAGTTTAAGAACATGAAAAGCAATCAGCGTATGATTACCGAGGCTGTTGCACCTATTCAAAATAAGGTTAACAGGTTTTTATCCTCTACTACAATACGTAACGTTTTAGGTCAGGGTAAATCCACCATCGATATTTGGGATGCTATGAATAACGGCAAGATTTTACTGATGAATTTATCAAAGGGTAAGATCGGTGAGGATAACGCTAATTTGCTGGGAGCTTTGCTTGTGTCACGTATACAGTTTATGGCTTTACAAAGAGCAAAAATTTCTCCCCAGCAACGTCGCCCCTTTTATTTGTATGTGGATGAATTTCAAAATTTTGCAACAGGAAGCTTTGAATCTATTCTTTCTGAATCCCGAAAGTATGGGCTTGGTTTGTATTTGACCCATCAATATACCGCGCAACTGCCGGAAGAGCTGTTAAAAGCGGTCTTTGGTAACGTGGGTACCATTGCGACTTATTCCCTTGGCGCGCCTGACGCTAAGGCTTTAGCCAATGAGTTTGCCCCATATTTTACTCAGGAAGATATTATTTCATTGGAAAGGTTTCATATTTACATCAAGCTTATGATGGACGGTATGACGTCCTTACCTTTTTCTGCTCGTATTTTGGTGCCTTGGTA